>JANJSW010000216.1 GCA_024711415.1 Thermomonas sp.
CGTACATCGCCAGCGCCTGCTCGCGCTGGGCGGCATCGCCGGAGGTAGCCAGCGCGCGGGCGCGCTGCAGGCGCGTCTCGTAGTTTTCCACCGGCGCGTCCTGCGGCGCGGCGGCGTCCTGCAACAGGGCCGGATCGGCGCCGCCGGCCAACAGCGCGGCATGGAGAACGGCGGGGTACAGCAGGCTCATGGACATGTCCTTTGCGGTGTCAGCGTGCGATCAGGGAGCGGCGGGGCCGGTGGCGGCGACGCGGGGCTCGTGCTCCTGCCATTCCGCGCTGCGGCGCATATGGCCCCAATGGGACCGCCGGCGCAACTTGACCACCCAACGCACCAGGCCGACCACCCGGAACAGCGACGTCATCTGCCGGTAGCCGAAGTTTTCCAGCACCGCCACCAGGAACAGCTTGAGCTGCTGGCGCGGGCGCGGGTACAGGTGGAAGGAGATCTCCTCCAGCATCATCGCGTTGACCGACAGCAGCACGCCCAGGCCGATGGAGGCAAACAGGAAGGCGAAGAACGCCTCCGGCGACAGCAGGCCGAGCAGCCCCAGCACGATCACCGAGAGATAGCCCAGCACCTCGATCACCGGCCCCAGGCACTCGAACAGCAGCATGAACGGATAGGCCACCCAGCCCACGACGCCGCCGTTGCGGCGGAACATCAGCCGCCAATTCCCGAACAGGCTCTCGGCCAGGCCCTGCTGCCAGCGCACGCGCTGGTTGTAGAACGAGCGCAGGTCGGACGGCACCTCCGTCCAGCAGATCGGATCGGGTACGAACGCGATCTTGTACGGCCGCTTCTCCTCGCGCATGCGGTCGTGCAGGCGCACCACCATTTCCATGTCCTCGCCGACCAGGTCGCCCTTGTAGCCGCCCGCAGCGATCACCCGCTCCTTGTAGAACACGCCGAACGCGCCGGAGATGATCAGCAGCGCGTTGATCGGCGACCAGCCCAGCCGGCCGAACAGGAACGCGCGCAGGTATTCCACCGTCTGCACCAGCGGCAGCACCTTGTCCGGCAGCTCCACCTTCGACAGCAGGCCGTCCTTGACCTTGCAGCCGTTGACGATGCGGATGACGCCGCCGGTGGCGATCATGCTGGCGTCCTCGAGGAACGGCTGCACCACCCGCGCCAGGCTGTCCTGCTGCAGGATGCAGTCGGCATCGACCACGCAGAACAGCGGGTAGCGGGCGGTATTGATGCCGGCGTTCAGTGCGTCGGCCTTGCCGCCGTTGTCCTTGTCCACCACCCTCACCCGTCCGCCCTGCGGCGAGGCGAAGATGCGCCGCACCGGTTCGGTCTTGAGCCGGCTGCGGTAGGCCTCGGGGAACTCCACCAGCCCGAACGCATCGACAACAGTCTGCAGGGTGGCATCGGTGGAACCGTCGTTGACCACCACCACCTCGAAGTTCGGGTAGCTCAGGCGCAGCATCGAACGCACCGTGCTGACGATGGTGCGTTCTTCGTTGTGGGCCGGCACCAGGATGCTGACCGGCGGCTGGTAGTCGGCGAAGTTCTTCACCCGGAACGCGGCGCCGTGTTCGCGGGCGTAGCGCAGGATGGCGAACATGGCGATGAAATTCAGCGCCAGGTAGACCACGTTGATGCAGATGAAATAGGCCAGGAAGGCCCACTGCATCCCCGCCAGCGCCGACATCATCTCGGGGGTGATCCAGGACAGGTTCATTGCGTTTCTCCCAGCGCACGTTCGGCCATCACCTGGGTGAGGATGTCGCGTGCATAACGGTCCTGCTGCGCGTCGCGCACCTGCGCCAGCCGCGCCTCGCCGCCGCCCAGCAGGTGCTGCAGCGCCTGCGCGGTGCGGTAGCGCACCCACCACTGCGGGTCGGCGAGCAGCGGCAGCAGGGATTCCGCGTCGTCGGCGCTGCCAAGCCGGCCGATCGCCGCCGCCGCGTGCATGCGCACATGCCAGCGGTCGTGGGTCAGCAGCGGCCGGGCCTTGTCGAGGTCGCGGGCATCGGCCAGCACCTGCAGGCAGGTGGAGACCAGGTGCTCGTCGTGCGGTTCGGCGAGGATGCGGGCGATCACCGGCGCGGCCGCCTCCGGGCTGACCCCGGCAAGGAAGCGCACCAGTCGCGAGGCCACCTCGTCGTTCGCGCGCAGCGCGGCGGCGCCCAGCTCGTCCTTGATCGCCTCGGGGCCGGCTTCATGCAGCATCTGCGCGATGCCGCCGTCCACCCAGTCGTGGCGCGACACGATCTGCGGCACCACCTGCTGCACCGCGCGCTGCGCATCGATCCGCATCAGCGCGCGCGCGGCGCTGATCGACACGATCGGACTGGCATCGTCGATCAGCGCCGCCAGCCGGTCGAAGCTCGAGGTGCTGCGCAGGTAGCCGATCGCGATGATGGCCATCACCCGGTCGTGGAAGCGGCCGTGCTCGACCATCCGCTCCAGCTTCGGCGCCAGCTCGACCTGCTCGGCCACCGCCAGCATGCCGCGATCGTCGAGACCGCCGGGGGCATCGTGCAGCTCGTTCCAGACCTCCACGACACCGGTCATGT
>JANJSW010000220.1 GCA_024711415.1 Thermomonas sp.
GTGCTGCTGCTGGACGAGGCCACCTCGGCGCTGGACGCGCACAGCGAGCGCGCCGTGCAGACTGCGCTGGAACACCTGATGGAAGGCCGCACCACGCTGGTGGTGGCGCACCGCCTGGCCACCGTGCTCAAGGCCGACCGCATCGTGGTGATGGACCACGGCCGCATCGTCGCCGAAGGCACCCACGCCGAACTGCTGGCGCAGGGCGGCCTGTACGCGGAGCTGGCGAAGCTGCAGTTCCTCGACTGAGGGCGCAAAGCAGAACGCCCGGCATTGCCGGGCGTCCTGCGTCATCCAGCCGCGTTTACTTCTGCTTCCAGCTGCCGCCGGACTGGTACCACCAGCCGGCCTTGGCGCTGGCGATCCACTGCTTGGCGAACACGCCGCGGATCTGTTCTTCCCATTCCGGATGGCCGTTGGCCACCGCCACTTCGCGATAAACCGCCTTGCGGTCGCGATTGTCATCGGCCACCGCCGAATTCAGCGCCACGCGATCCTTCAGCTCCACCTTCGAGGCATCGCGGACGGTGATCAGGCCGTCGCCGGTGAAACCCAGCGCACCGCTGTCGAAGCCCGCGCGCAGGGTCGTGTTGAAGCGGGTTTCCATGCGCGACTGGATGGCCTGGATCGCCGGCGTCTTGATGGTGATGTCAGGCGCGGACTGCGCGCGCGCGCTGCCGATGCCGACCAGCGCCCACGGGTCGAAGCCGGACAGGTCCAGTTCGATGCGGCGTTCCAGCATCGCCATGCCGCCGCCGGCCGGGGTTTCCTTGATCTCGACCTTGTCGGCCTCGTTGATGACCTTCTCGACGAACTCCTTGGCCGCTTCCTTGGCCTCCGCCGCGGGGAAATACACGTTGATCGTGACGCATGCGCTGAGCAGCAGCGCGGCCGCGACCGGCATGCCCATCCAGTGTTTCATCGTCTTGCTCCTTGGTTCGTCCAGCCCGATTGCATTCAGTCCACCACCGGCGCCACGTCGCCCTTGCCGGCCGCGACCAGGCGCTCCACCAGCGTCGGCCAGTCCACCGCGCGGTTGAAGCCCACCACGTCCAGACGCGGCAGGCCGCTGCCTTCGACGATAGTAAAGGCGTTGCCCGCTGAACGCAGGCCCGACATCGCGCAGACCTGATTCTCCAGCCGGCAGCCGATGCCGATACGGCGATAGCCGAAGTCGGAGAACAGCCCGATCAGCTGGCCCTGCAGACTGGTGATGAAGGAGGCGTCGCCGACGCTGCCGATGTCCTGCACCGCGCGCTGGCTGATCCGCTGGCGCACGCCCGGCGCCTCGTCGGTGATGAAGCGCGCGTCGAACGCCACCGGCGTCCAGTCCACCAGCCGCAGCCCGTTGATGCGGCCATCCAAGCGCCCGGTGATGCTGCCGAAGCCCAGCACTTCGGTCAGCCGCAGCAGGTCCAGGTCGTCCATCGCGACGTCCGCGCTGAGGCTGGGGGCGGTGCCGAACGGGCGCTCCAAGGCCAGCGAGGAAAACGCCACCTGGCCGTCGAACAGGCCCAGCGACAGCCCGCCGTCGAAATCGATGCGGTCGTTGGCGTAGTGCACGTGCGGCAGGTCGCCGTCCAGCCGGCCCTGGAACGCGGGCAGGCCCAGCGCCAGCGAGACCTTGCCGAAGTCGATCCCCGCCAGCCGCATGCCGAAGCGGATGTCGGCGCCGGCGCCGTCCTGCGGCGGGCGGATGATGACGTCGCGCAGGCCCAGCTGGCCGCCCAGCATCGGCATATCGACCGCTCCATCCACGCGCAGCGCGCCATCGGCGCTGGCGAACGGCAGCCGGGCGGCGCCGAAGGCCAGGCCATACAGCTGGCCGCCATCCCACTGCAGCGCGCTGGCGACCGGCGCGCCGGCGGAATAGCGCAGGTCGCCGCGCAGGCCATCGAACACGAAACGCCCGGCCGGATCGCGCAGGTCGACGCCATGCAATTGGGCGGTGACGCCGGCCAGCCCACCCCCGCGCAGGCGTGCATCCACGTCGATGGCGCCGTGCAGGTCCACCTCGCCCAGCCCCACCAGGCCCATCCAACCCGACAGATAGCGCGGCCGCAGCGGTGCCATGTCGGCGCTGCGCGCCTGCACGTCCAGCGCCTCCAGCGTCCCGTCCGGCGCCAGCGCGGCATTGGCGTCGACCGCCAGCGCATCGCCGTCGCGCCATTCGATCCGCGGCAGCTGCCAGCCCGCGTCGCCGCGCCGCCCCGCCTCCACCCGCAGCCCCACCGGCGTGGCCGGCAGCGCCACGTAGGTATTGCCGGCAAGGAATTCGCCGCCGCGCAGGTCGCCGGTCACCATCACCTGCGCCAGTCCACCGCCGCTGCGGTAATCGAGCTGCAGCGCGCCGCCCAGCCCCTCGCCGACGATGCTGGAATCGGCATTCTCGAATCCCGCGCCACCCAGCTTCAGCAGGCCATCCACCCGCAGCGGCGCGCGCGCGGGCGTTGCCAGCCGCAGCTGCCCGTCCAGCGTGCCCGCCTTCAGCCGTCCCTGCGGCCATGCCTGCGCCAGCAGCGCTTGCGCCCAGGCCAGCGGCACCGCGCGCAGGTCGAAGCGGGTGAGATCGGGCGCGGCGACGGTGCGGTCCAGCGCCAGCCGGGCCCCGCCGCGCGCCAGCGAAGCGTGGGTGGTCGCGGCGTCGAAGGCCAGCGCCAGCCGCAGCGGTGCGGCGCCGCCTCCACGCAATTCGCCCTCGCATTGCCAGCCGCCACGCGGGGTGCGCTGCAGCGGGCAGCGCCAGTGCAGGTCGCGGAAGCGGTAGCCGAGGTCCGGCGCATCCACCCGACCGGCCCACAGCTGCAGTTCGCCGGCCGCCGCGCCATCCGGCCAGTCCAGCCGCAGTCGCACCTGTTCCAGCGTCGCCACCGCGGTGGTGACCTTGGCCACCCGCGCCTGCGCTACCCGCGCCGACGCCGCCGGAGCGGCAAGCACCGCCAGCAGGCACAGGCAAAGCGTTAGCATCGGGCGCGACATGCACCCAGCATACAAAGCCCCGATGGTGCCGCGATGAACCATTCCCCCGCCCCTGCGCTCCCGCGCCTGCTGCTGGTAGAGGACGACCCGGTCAGCGCCGCCTTCCTCGCCGCCGCCTGTACCGCAGTGCCCGCGCGGGTGGTGCAGGTGGGAAGCCTGGCCGAAGCGCGGACGGCTTGCGACGACGAGCGCTTCGACCTGTTCCTGTTCGACGCACACCTGCCAGACGGTCGGGGTGAAGACCTGCTGTGCGCCCTGCGCGAGACCGGCTCGGACACCGTGGCGCTGGCGCATACGGCAGAGGCGGATGCCGACCTGCACGCGCGGTTGCTGGCGGCCGGCTTCGTCGAGGTCCTGCGCAAGCCGCTGGCGGTGGCGGACCTGCACGCCGCGCTGCGCCGCTGGCTGCCGGCGGCAACGACCCCGCGCCCGTGCTGGGACGATGCCGCGGCGCTCGCTGCGCTGGGTGGCCCGGCGGCACACGTGCAGGCGCTGCGCGGGATGTTCCTGGCGGAGCTGCCGGGGCAGCATGCCCGCATCACCTCGGCGGTCGCCGACGGCGACGCCGCGACGGTCCGGGCCGAGCTGCACAGGCTGATGGCCAGCTGCGGCTTCGTTGGCGCGGCGCAGCTGGGCGATGCGGTGCAGGCCATGCGCGCCGCGCCGCTGGAAACGGAGGCGCTGCGGGCGCTGGACGCAGCCGTTGCCGGACTGCTGCCCGGATAACCACCCGGCACGGAACCGGGTAACTGCGGTGCATCTCACCAGGCGCAGGCGCTGCGTGCGCCATGCATCTCAGGAAACGGCGCCCCGCAGTTCCGCCAGCAGCGCGCGGGTCACCGGATCATCGGCATCGCGCTCGCCGTTCAGCGCCGGCAGCAGCGCGTTGGCGACCTGCTTGCCGAGCTCCACGCCGAACTGGTCGAAGGCATTGATGCCCCACAGCACCGACTGCAGGTAGACGCTGTGCTCGTACAGCGCGATCAGCATGCCCAGCGATTGCGGGGTCAGCGCATCCAGCAGCAGCAGCGTGCTGGGACGGTTGCCGGGATAGCGCCGGTGCGGGTCTTCGCTGTCGCGGCCATTCGCCAGCGCCTCGGTCTGCGCCAGCAGGTTGGCCAGCAGCGCGGCGTGGTTCGCTGCGTGCGGGTGGTCGGCCCTGGCCACGCCGATGAAATCCGCCGGCACCACCTGCGTGCCCTGGTGCAGGGCTTGGAAGAAGCTGTGCTGGGTATCGGTGCCGGCGCCGCCCCACCACACCGGGACGGTGTGCCACTCGGTGTCGCGGCCATCCAGCCGCACCGACTTGCCCAGGCTTTCCATCACCAGCTGCTGCAGGTAGCTGGGCAACAGGCGCAGGCGGTCATCGTAGGGCAGCACGGCCTGGGTGGCCGCATGCAGGCCGTTGCGGTTCCAGATCGCAGTCAACGCATGCCAGACCGGCAGGTTGTCGCGCAACGGCGCGTGCAGGGCATGGGCGTCGAGCGCAGCCGCGCCTTCCAGCAGCGCCTCGAAGCGGTCCATCCCCAGCGCCAGCGCGATCGGGAAACCCACCGCCGACCACAGCGAATAGCGGCCGCCCACCCAGTCCCACATCGGCAGGGTGCGCTCGGGCGGGATGCCGAAGTCGGCGACCCGCTGGGCATTGGTGCTGACGGCATAGAGGCGCGCGTCGTCCCCCAGCCAGGCGCGGACGATGCCGCCGTTCAGCAGCGTCTCCTGCGTCCCGAAGGTCTTGGAGATCATGATCGCGGCGCTGCGCCGCGGGTCCAGCCCGGCCAGCACGCGCTGCGCCGCGTTGCCGTCCACGTTGGATAGGAAATGCACCCGGAAGCGCGCGTCGGGCTGCGCCAGCGCATCGACGACCAGCCGCGGCCCGAGGTCGGAGCCACCGATGCCGATGCTGACGATGTCGGTGACGTCGCTGGCGGCCAGCGCGTCCATCAGTTCGCGCATCCGCAGCTGCGCGGACAGTGCCTGCGCCCGCGCGGCCAGCGCGAAGGCGGAGCTGGCAGCGGGACCGCGCAGTGCACCGTGCAGCGCCGCCCGCCCCTCGGTCACGTTGACCTCTTCGCCCGCCAGCAGCTGCCGCATCGCCCCGGCCAGATCGGCGCGTTCGGCGATCGCAAACAGCGCGCCCAGCGCTTCGCGGTCGTAGCGCTGGCGCGCGAAGTTGGCGTAGAGCGGGCCGCAGCGCAGGGCGAAATCGCCGGCGCGGGCGGGATCCGCGGCCAGCAGGGCCGGCAGCGTGGTGCCGGAAAGCCGGTCGGCGTGCGCCTCCAGACCCTCCAGCAGGC
>JANJSW010000222.1 GCA_024711415.1 Thermomonas sp.
GAGCTTGGGGGTCTGCCGATAGATCACGCGCAGGTCGGATAGCGCGGCATCACCGAGGGTGGCAGTGGCTACGGCGGTGCCGGCGGTGCCGTCCGGGCCGGGTTCGGCGTAGCTCAGCCCGATGCGCCGGTTGCCGGCGAAGCCGGGATCGAGCACGACATCCAGCAAGCCGCCCTGGCCTTCGGCGAATACGGCCGGCACCCCGGCGTGGGGCGCGGACACCGCGCCATCGGCGGAGATCCGCCGCAGCCGCCCGGGCCGTTCGGTCACCAGGAAGCTGCCGTCCGGCAGCAGCGCGACCGCCCACGGATGCTCCAGCCCGCTGGCCACGGTTTCGATGCGCAGTTCGCCGGTCCTGGAGGCTTCGGTCTGCGGCGGGGCGGTGCCGGCGACGGGGGTAGGCCGGGCGCAGGCATTCAGCATCAGTGGCAGCGCGAGGCAGAGAAGAAGTCGGGGAATACGTTGCATGGCGGTTTCCTTCTCTGGCGTGGCGTGGGGAGCCGGCTCAACGGTAGCCGGCGGCCTGCAGTTCGAACAGTTCCGCATAGCGTCCACCCTGGGCCATCAACTGCTCGTGGGTGCCGCTGGCTTCAACCTTGCCTTCGGCCAGCACCAGGATGCGGTCGGCCATGCGCACGCTGCTGAAGCGGTGGCTGATCAGCACCGCGGTCTTGCCGGCCGACAGCTCCTTGAAGCGCTCGAAGACCTCGAATTCGGCGCGCGCATCCAGCGCCGCGGTGGGTTCGTCGAGGATCATCACCTGCGCGTCGCGCATGTAGGCGCGGGCGATCGCGATCTTCTGCCACTGGCCGCCGGACAGGTCCACGCCCTGCTTGAAGCGGCGGCCGATGATCTGGTCGTAGCCGTTCGGCAGGGCCGCCACCACCTCGTCCGCCAGGCCCTTGCGCGCGGCCCGCTCGATGCGTTCGCGGTCGTCCATTGCATCGATCTGGCCCACGCCGATGTTCTCCGCCGCGGTCAGGTGGTAGCGCACGAAGTCCTGGAAGATCACTCCCGTGTTGGCGCGCAGGTCGTCCAGGTCGTAGTCGCGCAGGTCGCGTCCGTCGAGCAGGATGCGGCCTTCGTCGGGGTCGTACAGGCGCGCCAGCAGCTTCACCAGGGTGGTCTTGCCTGCCCCGTTCTCGCCCACCAGCGCCAGTACTTCGCCGGCATGCAGCTCGAAGCTCAGGCCGCGCAACGCCCAGCGCTCGCTGCCCTCGTAGCGGAAGCCGACGTTCTCGAACACGAAGCCGGTGCGTATCGGGTCCGGGACCGCGATGGCATCGGGCTTGCTGGCAATCTCCGGCTCGATCTCGAAGAAGGAATACAGGTCGTCCAGGTACAGCGCCTGTCCGGCCACCTGCGAGAAGCCGCTGAGCAGGCTTTCCAGCAGCTGACGCAGGCGGCGGAAGCTGCCGGCGAGGAAGGTCAGGTCGCCGATGGAGAAGTCGCCGCGCACGGTCCGCCAGGCGATGTAGCCGTAGGCGACGTAGTAGCCCAGGGTGCCCAGCGTGGCCAGCAGCGTGCCCCACAGCGCGCGCCGGCCGGCCAGCCGCCGATTGGCTTCGAAGAACTTTTGCGACAGGGTGCGGAAGCGCTCGATGAAGAAGCGGTTGAGGTCGAAGATCTTGACCTCTTTGGCGGTTTCCACGCTGGCGCCCATCTGGCGCAGGTATTCCAGCTGGCGGCGCTCCGGCGTCCACTGGAAGTTGAGCGAGTAGTTCAGCGCGTTGAAGTGGGATTCGCCGATGAAGGCCGGGACCAGCGCCACCGCCAGCAGGACCATCAGCCAGGGCGCGTAGGCCAGCAGGCCGGCGGCGAAGGTCAGCACGGTGATCGCGTCCTGCGCCTGCCCGAACAGCTGGCTGAGCAGGTTCATCCGCCCCACCGTCTGCCGGCGCGCGCGGTCCAGCCGGTCCTGCAGGTCGGCGTCCTCGAAGTCCTCCAGGTCCAGCAGCGCCGCGTGTTCCATCAGGCGGATGCTGGTGGCGTTGGTGAACAGCTCGGACAGTACCGCGTCGACATAGCCGGCCAGCCGGCCCAGCAGGTCGGAGCCTATCGCCAGTGCCAGTTCCAGCGCCAGCAGCAGGATCATGTGGTTGAGCTGGCCGGAGCGCCAGGCCGACGCCAGTTCATGCGGCAGCCCCAGCCCGATCAGCCGTACCGCCTCGTCGATGATCAGTTTGCCGATGTACAGGGTGGCGATCGGCAGCAGCGCCCGCAGCAGGCGCAGGCCGATGGCGGCCAGCGTCAACGGCCGGCTGGTGTTCCAGATCTCGCGCAGGAACGGCCGCAGGTTGCGCATCGCGTCGAAACGCTGGCGCAGGTCGAGCCGGGGCTGTGGGGGTGGGGCGGGGGGCATGCGGACGGTTCAGACGGCGGGAGCGGCTGGCCTTAAAATACCCCCAAGCCTCCCCCAAGCATCAACACCGGACCGCCGTGACCACCATCAAGCAGGACGACCTGATCCAGTCCGTCGCCGACGCGCTGCAGTACATCAGCTACTACCACCCGGTCGATTACATCAAGAGCCTCGCCGCCGCCTGGGAGCGCGAGGAGTCGCCCGCGGCCAAGGACGCGATGGCGCAGATCCTGATCAATTCGCGCATGTGCGCCGAAGGCCACCGCCCGATCTGCCAGGACACCGGCATCGTCACCGTGTTCCTGGAAGTGGGCATGGACGTGCGCTGGGAGGGGTTCACCGGCTCGCTCGAGGATGCGGTCAACGAGGGCGTGCGCCGCGCCTACCTCGATCCCGACAACAAGCTGCGCGCCAGCGTGCTGGCCGATCCGGCCGGCAAGCGCATCAACACCAAGGACAACACGCCCTGCGTCATCAACGTCAAGATCGTCGCCGGCGACAAGCTCGACGTGATCGTGGCGGCCAAGGGCGGCGGCAGCGAAGCCAAGAGCAAGTTCGCGATGCTCAACCCGTCCGATTCCATCGTCGACTGGGTGCTCAAGACGGTGCCGACCATGGGCGCCGGCTGGTGCCCGCCGGGCATGCTCGGCATCGGCATCGGCGGCACTGCCGAAAAGGCGATGCTGCTGGCGAAGGAATCGCTGATGGAGGAGATCGACATCCAGGAGCTGATCGCGCGCGGGCCGTCCAATCGCGTCGAAGAGCTGCGCATCGAGCTGTTCGAGAAGGTCAATGCGCTGGGCATCGGCGCGCAGGGCCTGGGCGGGCTGACCACGGTGCTGGACGTCAAGATCAAGGACTTCCCGACCCATGCCGCCAACCTGCCCGTGGCGCTGATCCCCAACTGCGCGGCCACCCGCCATGCGCACTTCACCCTCGACGGCAGCGGCCCGGTGATGCTGGACCCGCCGTCGCTGGAAGACTGGCCCAAGCTCACCTACAGCCCGCAGAACGCGCGCCGGGTGGACCTGGACACGATCACCCGCGAGGACGTGAAGACCTTCAAACCGGGCGAGGTGCTGCTGCTGAGCGGCAGGATGCTTACTGGTCGGGACGCCGCGCACAAGCGCATGGTCGACATGCTGAACAAGGGCGTGGCGCTGCCGGTCGATCTGGCCGGGAGCTTCATCTTCTACGTCGGTCCGGTCGATCCGGTGCGCGATGAAGTGGTTGGCCCGGCCGGCCCGACCTCCGCCAACCTGATGG
>JANJSW010000177.1 GCA_024711415.1 Thermomonas sp.
GAGCGCGAGCGCCTGACCCTGGAGCGGATGCGTCAGCACGGCATCGTGCTGGGGCTGGTCAGCGGCCCCGATGCGGCCATGGCCAGCATGCGGCGCGCGGGGGGCGACAACACCATCTGGGCGGGCGCGTTCCTCGACGACGGGCGCACGCCGCTGCCGCCGGTCGAGGTGTTGCGCAAGGCGTTCACCAATGGCGATCTGAAGGTGATGGGCGAGATCGGGGCGCAGTACCACGGGCTGAACCCCAGCGATGCGTGGTTCGAGCCCTACCTGGCACTGGCCGAAGAACTCGACATCCCCGTCGGCATCCACACCGGCCTGGCGCCGCCGGGCACGCCGTATGGCTGCTGCCCGGGCTTCAGCGTCGACCTCGGCAACCCGATGCGGCTGGAGCCGATGCTCAAGCGCCATCCCAAACTGCGGGTGTGGCTGATGCATGCCGGCTGGCCCTACCTGCAGGAAACCAAGGCCATCCTTTACATGTACCCGCAGGTGCACGCCGACCTGTCGGTGATCAACTGGATCATCCCGCGGCAGGAGTTCCATGACTACCTGCGCGCGCTGATGACCGCCGGGATGGGCGATCGGCTGATGTTCGGCTCCGACCAGATGGTCTGGCCGGAAGCGATCACGCAGGCCGTGGAGGGCATCGACAGCGCCGCGTTCCTGAGTCCGGCGCAGAAGCGCGCGATCTTCCACGACAACGCGGCGCGGTTCCTGCGGCTCGACAGATAGGTCGCACGCTGTCGGCATTGCGTGGAGGCGTGCGGCCGCGCTGGGCCGCGGGCGCGGCTGCTATCCTCGCGCCATGGCGAAGCTGCTGATGAACCTGCGCAACGTGCCCGACGACGAGGCCGATGAAGTGCGCGCGCTGCTCGATGAGCACCGGGTCGAGTACTACGAAACCAAACCCAGCCGCTGGGGGATTTCCTTCGGCGGAATCTGGCTGCGCGACGAGTCCGGGTTCGCGGCGGCGAAGCAGTTGCTGGCCACCTACCAGCAAGGGCGCCAGCAGCGCGCCCGCGCCGAGCGCGAAGCTGCCGAGCGCGACGGCACCGCGGAGACGTTCTGGTCGGTCGTGCGCGCGGAGCCGGGACGGGTGGCGCTGGTGGTCGTCGGCATCCTGTTCACGCTGGCGCTGTTCGCGCTGCCGATGATCCTGCTGCGCGGCTGAAGCCGCTGCGGCGTCGGCACCGTCGAGTACCCGGCTGCCGGCCCGCTGTTACAATGGCCCGGTCATTGGGGAGTAGCCGCTCTTCGTCGCGAAGAGGCCCACGTCAACACACTTGGCCCACAGGCCATGGCGCGGGCGGTTCCCATGCTTGGCAAGACCTTTGACCACTGCGCTCCGAGATGGCCGGGGATGCGCCGTGGTCATGTGTCCGTTGCCCGGCCCTGGAAAGTCCATGGAATCACTGCTCGTCTCCACCGGCGTCGTCGCGCTCGCCGAAATCGGCGACAAGACCCAGCTGCTCGCCTTCATCCTCGCCGCGCGCTTCAGGAAGCCGGTGCCGATCATCCTTGGCATCCTCGCGGCGACCATCGTCAACCACGGCCTCGCGGGCGCGCTGGGGGCGTGGATCACCGCCACGCTGACGCCCGAGGTGCTGCGCTGGGTGCTGGGCCTGTCGTTCATCGGCATGGCGATCTGGACCCTGATCCCGGACAAGATCGAGGAAGAGGAAACCCGGATTGCCGGCAAGTTCGGCGTGTTCGGCGCCACGCTGGTCACCTTTTTCCTGGCCGAGATGGGCGACAAGACCCAGATCGCCACCGTGGCGATGGCGGCGCACTACGCCACGCCGCTGCTGGTGGTGGTTGGCACCACGCTGGGCATGTTGATCGCGGACGTGCCGGCGGTGTTCATCGGCGACAAGCTGGCCAACCGCATCCCGATGAAGCTGGTGCATTCGATCGCCGCAGGCATCTTCGCGCTGCTCGGCGTTGCCACCCTGCTGGGGGCGGGGGCCAAGCTGGGGTTCTAGCGCGTCGCCGGGGCTGCGCTAGCCTTGCGACAAGGGCGCGGGGCGGTGTCAGAGCACCGAGGAAATCGTGGTGACCTGGTTCTCGCAGGCGCGGTCGCGGCCACTCGACTTGGCCGCGTACAGCGCCGTATCGGCGCGCGCGATCAGGGCGGCGGCGCTGTCGCCGGGATGGGAATTGGTGATGCCGATGCTGGCGGTCACCGGGCGGTGCGGCCATTCCTGTGCATGGAAGGCCTGCAGCAGGCGATTGGCCGTGCGCCGCGCGCCAATCATGTCGGTGCCGGGAAGGATCACCGCGAATTCCTCGCCGCCGAAGCGTGCGGCGATGTCCTGCGGGCGCAGCGCGCCGAGCAGGACCTGGCCGGTGACCTGCAGCGCGCGGTCGCCGGCAAGGTGGCCGAAGTCGTCGTTGAATCGCTTGAAGTGGTCCAGGTCGATCATCAGCAGGGTGAAGCCGTGGTCGCTCTCGCGGTGGCCCAGCAGCATGCGCTCCAGGGCTTCGTCGAAGCCGCGGCGGTTCACCAACCGGGTCAGCGCGTCGGTATAGGCCGCGTCCTGGAACCGCTCGGATTTCTGCCGCTGATGATCCAGGTGGTGCAGCAGCCAGGCCATGCCGATGACCATCGCGCTGGCACCGACGCCGCTCAGGTAGCCGACCGCGGCAATTACCTCGGCATGGGTCCAGCCCAGCAGCTGTTCAGCCGCGCGGATGGAGATGGCCAGCAGCGGCGGCATCAGCAGCGCAGGAATCGCGGCCCATCGCAGCAGCAGGGCGCCGGGGCTGTCGGCATACGCCACCCGCATGATGCCCATCGGTTTTTGCAGGACCAGCCAGCCCAGCGTGCCAAACAGCAGCAAAACGGCGGTGGGAACGGCCACCGGCAGCACCTGGATGACGCCTATGCGGTAGCCGTACCCCGCCATCGTCAGGGATAAAGCACCTAGCGACAGCAACAGGCCGGCCAGCAGGTGGGTCAGCCGCGGCATGCGTTGCTGGCTGACCAGCATCCCCTGCAGCCCCATCAGGATGAAGGCCATCGCGGTCATCTGCGACATCCGTCCTGGCGGATTGCCATGAGCTGCGGCTTCCGGGTCGGCGAACAGGTGGTCGATGAATAGGTCGACGCCGGCGATGTATTCCAGCAGCGAGGCGGTGCCGAGCAGCAGCATCAGCAGGTTCGGCAGGAAACAGGCAAGGCCGCCGCGCGGGCGCCTGGCGCAGCCCAGCAGGGCCAGCCCGCCTGCAAGGAAGGCGATGGCAGAGGTGGCCTTCATGCTGGTGGCACCCGTCATCAACCGGGTCAGCGGCGGCAGCTGCAGGTACCAGCCCAGCAGGACCAGCAGGCCGACGGCCAGCATCGCCCTGCCGGCAAACTCGGCGAGTTTGCGAATCCCGTTGCCGGCGGCGGGAGGCGCGACTTGCGCGGCGGGTGCTGACGCGTCCATTGCGCCCGATACTGTCAGAAAATCGAGCCGGATGGCGGGTTACGGGGCTTGGCTGCCGTGCGCACACGCGGCAGGTACAAGCGGCACTGGTTTGTGCACGCCGTAGCCCTGCGCGTAGTCCACGCCCAAGGCGGCCAGCAGGTGGGCGGTTTCGGCATCCTCGACGTACTCGGCCACGGTGCGGATGCCCATCGCGCCGGCGACCCGCGCGATCGCTTCCACCATCGCCGCGTCCACCGGGTCGTTGCGCAGGTTGCGGATGAAGATGCCGTCGATCTTCAGGTAGTCCACCGGCAGGTGTTTGAGGTAGCCGAACGAGGACATGCCGCTGCCGAAGTCATCCAGTGCAAAGCGGAAGCCGAGGCCGCGCAGCGTGTGCAGCATGCGGGTGGTGAGCGCCAGGTCGTGCACCGCCGCGGTTTCGGTGATCTCGAAGCAGATCTCCCCGGGTGCGAACGGGTGGGCCAGCAGCAGCTCCTCCACGAACGCCACCAGCCGCTCGTCGCTGAGGGTGCGCCCGGACAGGTTGACCGACAGCGAAGTGCGCGCGCGCGTGGCCGGGTCCAGCGCGGCTAGATGTCGGAACGCGGTGGCGATGACGAAGCGGTCCACCGCCGGCATCACCCCGTAGCGCTCGGCGGCCTGGATGAACGCCATCGGCGGGACCATGGCGCCGTCACGGTCGCGCAACCGCACCAGCAGCTCCATGCGTTCGCGCGGATCGGCGCCGGGGGCCAGTGCAACGATGCGCTGCGCATGCACCAGCATGCGGTTCTCCGCCAGGGCTTCGCGCAGGTGGCTGACCCAGTCCATCTCGCGGCGGCGTTCCAGCAGTTCCTGATCGTCCAGGCCGTGTACCTGCACGCGGTTGCGGCCCTTGTCCTTGGCCAGCAGGCAGGCGGCATCGGCGGCGCGGAGGGCTTCGCTCATGTTGCCGATTTCGCGGCCGAAGGTGACCACGCCGACGCTGGCGCTGCAGCCGAAGCGTCGGTTGTCGTGGACGAATTCCACCGCCTCCACCGCTTCGCGCAGCTGTTCCGCCAATGCATTGGCCTGCTCGCGGCCGGTGTTTTCCAGCAGCAGGCCGAACTCGTCGCCGCCCAGCCGGGACAGCGTGTGCGCGTCCGGCATGCGTGCCAGCAGCACGTCGGCGATCTGGCGCAGCATGGCGTCGCCGGCCGCGTGGCCGCAGGTGTCGTTCACGACCTTGAACTGGTCCAGGTCAAGGTACAGCAGCGAATGCGGCAGGTCCTCCGTGCGCTGGGCCTCCACGGCGCGGGTCAGCCGTTGTTCGAACTCGCGGCGGCTGAGCAGCCCGGTGAGGGAGTCGTGGGCGGCCTGGTAGGCCACCTTGGTGGCGAGCGCATGCGCCTCGGTGACATCGTGCCCCTGCACGAAGATGCCGGAGACCTGGCCGTCCTCGTCCATGATCGGCTGGTAGATGAAATCGATGTGGCGCTGCACCGGCGGGGCGTCCGGCTCGGGCTGCAGCAGGATCGGCATGGCCCGCCCGATGAATGGCTCGCCGCTGGCAAAGACCTGGTCCAGCAGTTCGTAGAAGCCCTGGCCGGCCAACTCGGGCAGCGCCTCGCGCACAGGCTTGCCGATGATGTCGCGATGGCCGACCAGTTGGTAATAGGCGTTGTTCACCAGCTCGAACACATGGCTGGGGCCATGCCCCACGGCCACGAAACCAGGCGCCTGTTGCATGAGTTGGCGGAAACGCTGGCGTTCGCGCGCCAGCTGCGCACCGATCTGTCGTGCCGGGCCATCCCGGATCGGGTCAGCGCCGGACTCGGCCTCCAGTACGTGGCGGGTGAGGTCGATGGGACAGGCCAGCAGTGCACGCACGCGCCCGGCCGCGTCCTCAAGCGGTATGACGTGCACCGTCCAATAGCGGTCCAGCCACCGCCGCCGGTCGCCTGCTGCGCCCGGCAGGGGGTAGTGCAGCAGCGGCAGGCTCTCGGCCTGCCCGCGTTCGAGCACCCGCGAGAACAGGGCGCGCAGTTCGCGCGCCGATTCCGGGGTGCGGGCGGGGAGGGCATCGAAGAAATACCGGTTGGTGAAGTCGTTCACGCTGGCGCCCACCAGCGCCATCCAGGCCGGGTTGACTTCGAGGATGCGCAGGTCGCGCGAGAGCACTGCATACGCGTTGGGGGATGCCATCAGCATCCGCTGGTAATCCAGGCGCGGACTCGGAGCTGCGTCCATCGATGGCGCGATTTCCAGGTGGCCCGGCGTTTTATACACATATCCGCCAGCGCCGCGCGTGAAGGCGAATGCGGGCGCGTGGCGGCACCAGGCCACTTCGCGTCCGCTTCACCGGGGCGTCACGCCGCCCCCATCGGGGGCTGCCATCCTTTCACCATGCAGGCAGTCGGGAGGGCGACACCATGGAAGCGATGGCGAAGAGGGAAACCACTGATCGTGGGCTTCGGCACTGGCGTGCGGTGGTCTGGGGTGGCGCTGCGTGCCTGTTGCTTGTGCCGGCGCTGGTGATGCGGCTGTACCCGCAGGCCGGGGTGGACTGGACGGCGCTGGATTTCGCGGTGATGGGGGTGCTGCTGGCGGCCGTCTGCGGCCTGTACGAATTTGCCGCGTGGCTGGGTGGGTCGCTGGTCTATCGCGCCGGTTTCGGCATCGCGGTGCTGGCCGGATTCCTGACGATCTGGGTCAATCTGGCGGTCGGCATGCTGGGCAGTGAAGGCAACGTGGCCAACCTGATGTTTGCCGGGGTACTGGGCATCGCCGGGCTGGGCAGTCTGCTGGCGCGCTTCCGCGCGGCAGGTATGGCGAACGCGATGTTTGCCGCCGCGCTGGCGCAACTGGGCGCGGTGGGCATGGCGATGGCCATCGGCGGCTTCGGCGAACGCGAACTGGCGCTGACGGCCTGTTTCGCGCTGCCGTGGCTGCTGGCCGGGGCGCTGTTCCGCTTCGCGGCGCGCTGACCCCGGCTCCAGCCGAGCGTCAACTCATTCGGCCGACTTGCGCAGGTGCACGCGCGGGCCGGCCTGCGCCGGCGTCGGTTCCGTCGCGATTTCCGTCACGGATTCGGGTGCTGATTCTGGCGCGGCGTCGGCGGCACGCGCCTCACGCTTGCGGGCGTCTTTTTCGTCCTGTTTCTTCTTCTTGGCCAGCTCGCGCTGGCGCTTTTCGAACGCATAGTTTGGCTTTGCCAACGGGAACTCCTGGATCAGCGGGTGGATTTGCGTGAGCGCGCGGCAACGGGTGCGACCGGCGGCGCCGGCTGGGCTTCCGCGGGCAGGCCGATGCGCTGCAGGGCGCGGGTGGTGCCCAGCACCTCGATGGTGCCGCCGGCCTTGCGGAAGGCGTCCATGTGTTCGGCGATGCGCTCGCGGGTGAGCACGCCGCCGCGTTCCGCCGGCTTGCGGCCCTGGAACAGATGGCTGGTCTTGGTCGGGGGCAGCGGCTGCTGCGGTTGGCTTTCGGCTGCTTTCCTGGGTCGTGGCATGCGGGCCTCCTGTGGCTTGATGGCGTGAACGGACGGCGCGGGCACGTGCTCGCGACGTGTTGGAGGTGTGCCCCTCGCGGCGGCAAGCAGGCTTGACGCGCGGATCTGCGCAGGATTTGCGGAGCCGCGCTGCGTTGATCGCGGCGGGCGCCCGCAGGGGCAATCGAAAGCCGCCCCGCAAGCATTGCAGGACGTGTGGAAGGGAGCGAGGCGCGCGACGCGCTGGCGTCGGACGGAACGCGCGATGGCGCGGGGGCCTTGCGCCATCCTACTCCAATGTGGCAGGGACCGCCATGCATGGCCCGAAATCCTGCGTGAAGATGCGCCGGGCCGGGCCTGCCGGAAAGCGCATACTCCAGAACCGCAAGGAGTGTCCGCATGTCAAGCCATCAGATCGCGATGTTCACCTTCACGCTCGGGAAGGACGAAAGCATCGGGCCACACGCATTGCGCCGGTTGTGGTCGCAGGCCAGCGGAACAGGTGATATCGGCGTCAGCCGGAACGAGCCCGCCGAGGGCCAGCGCAACCGGCCGATCTACACCCTGTACGCGCCGCAGCAGCTGGGCGACCTGCGGGTGGTCGAGGCGCGGCTTCGCCACATGCTGGAAACCGCCCACCTCCACGCATCGCTGACCGCGCTCCACGTCTGAGCGCGGCATCGGCGCGCGCGTTCACGCCCAGGCCGACAGCGCGATCTGCAGCGCCGCGCGGAATCCCTTCGCCGACGCCAGCGGGATCGAGAACGCCGACGGCGACTGCTGGGCGATGCCGATCGCCTTCTTACCCAATGCCAGCACCTCGGCCTCGGTCTTGGGCCCGGTGGCCCAGTGCTCGTCCGCCCAGACATAGCGCAGCTTCCACTCGCCGCCCTCGTCCTGCTTGGCGAACAGCACCAGGGTGTTGCGGAACAGGTATTCGCCGGGGATGTGCTGCTTCAGGAACAGCGCGCCGTCGATTTCGTAGCCGGCGTTTGACACCGCCAGCTCGATCGAGAACGCCACTTCGCTGCCAGCGGTGATCTTCGAGGTGTCCAGGAATACCGAGAACAGGGTGGGCGCGCGGGCGTTGCGGATCAGGTTGCCGTCGTTGTCGAACAACTCCGGATATTGCCGTCGCACCGCGCTCTCCTGGCCCTTGGTGCGCGCGGTCAGGTCGTAGGTATAGGCGCCGCGCGGGGCCACCGTGGCTTCGATGTAGTACGACGATTCGATTTTCTTGCCGGCCTTGCGCGCGCGCTCGATCTCGGGCGGGAAGGGCAGCGCCTCGATATCCAACCTGCCGGTGGCGCACAGATCGCCAAACAGGAAGCGGGCGAGGTTCTGGTAGCCCTCCTCGGAATTGACGATGCCGAAGTAGCCGCTGTGGCTGCGGTGCACGAACGCACGCGGGGCGCCGGCCACGTAGGCGTTCTCGATCCGCACCAGCCCATCGCTCATCTGCCCGACGGCCAGCGAGGACAGGCCGTGCGCCACCGCGTAGTCGCGGCTGTTGGTGCCGACCAGGCAGAAGAAGCGCTCGGGTGGGAACCCCGAGTCGCCCAGCGTGTTGACCCTGTCCTTGGGCACCTTCAGGTACTTGGCCATCACCGGGCGGCTGAAATTGTCCATGTCGTTCATCGACAGGAAGCTGGGCACGTTGATGCCGCCCAGTTCGATGCCGTTGTGCGGGGTGGCGTAGGTGAACACCTTGTCCACCAGCGCCCGCACCTCGGCGCTGGCGACGTCCGGGTTCTGCAGCAGGCAGCGGCAGATCAGTCCGCCCATCGAGTGCGCGACCAGATATACGCGGAACGCCTTGCGCGCCGCCGCGTCGTTGCCGCAGACGCTGTCGCGCCGCTGCGCGACGCGCCGGCCGAGCGCCGCCGCTGCTTCGGGGATGGAGAGTGCCTTGCCGGCGCCGAAGGCGGGATCGGCCTCGTCGTAATAGCGGTGGATGACCACGCTGCGCGCGGGCAGCTTGTCGGCCTGTTCCGCGCCGGCGGCATAGACGTCCCGATAGCCGTAGTCCTTCATCAACCGCACCAGCGGCGACTCGAACACGAACTTGACGATGCTGCCGTCCTGCGCCTGGCGGATCTTGGTGGAGCCGGCCTCGAATCCCATGTAGGGCGTAGAGGTGGTCTGCACGATTTCGTCGCGCGTCATCGCATAGCCGCGGACGTAGATGATGGGGAAGAAGGGCCGTTCGATCCTGGGCATCGCGCGCTCCTGCGGTTTGGCCGCATGGTCGTGGTGGATCCCCCGACAGGTGAACGGCCGCCCAATCCGCAACCGGCCAGCGACGGACGGTGCTTGACGCATGCGGTCGTTGCGCGCGTAGTCTCGCCCACAGTCAGGCAAATCCAGGTGGCGACATGAAGGCGTTCGTACCGATCGGCGTAGTGGCGCTGTTGCTGGCATTGCCGGCCGCGGCGGCAAGCGGCATCAACGGCATCAACGGTTCGATGCCGGACCGCATTTCGATGAACGTGACGGTGGCCAAGCAGACCCAGGGCGCGACGTTCGGCGAGAAGGTCAACGCCGGCCTGCACGCCGCAGGCAGCGCGCTGGCGCAGGGCGCGACGTTGAAGATCGACATCGGCTGCGGCGGCGAGGCCTGCTTCATCGCGTTGCCGGGGGGTGACGGCGTGCGTGCGGACCTGGGCGCGCTGCGGATGTCGCCGCTGGATGCCGCGGGCCGGCAGGCGTTGTTGGGCGGCGCGCTTCCGGGCGGCAGCATCGTTTCGGCAGCGGTGTCATCGCTGGCGGGGCAGGGGGGCGGGGCCGCAGCTGCCTCCTACGCCGCCAGCGGGCGCATGGCGGGACCTGCCGCAAAGCCGGTGCAGGAGGCTGCGCTTGCGCCGCTGCCCAGCCGGCGTGCTTCGGCTGGTGCCTTCGACATCACCCAGCCGCTGGCCGACGGCGACTATCTGCTGGTAGTGGTCGCAGAGCGCGCCGGCAGCGGGTTGAAGGACACCTTGAAGACGCAGGTGCGGGCTGCGCCGCCGAAGGTGAAGGTCGAGCTGGTGTTCAGCGTGCAGGGCGGCGTGCTCAAGACCAGGCACGATACCGCCAAGAACGCCGTCTCCAATATCCGCTGACGCAGGCAGCGCCTCAGCGGCAAACGCGGCTGGCGTACATCGCCTTGTCCGCGTGCGCGAGCAGCGCTTCCGGGGTCTGGGCGTCGGCCGGGAAGGTGGCGATGCCGATGCTGGCGTGCATCTGCAGCGGGCCATTGCCCAGCGTGCACGGCACGCGCAGCTGCTGGCATAGTTGCTGCGCCATGCCGCGGGCATGTTCGGCGTCGCAGCCGGGCAGCAGCACCACGAATTCGTCACCGCCGACACGCGAGACCAGATCGACCTGGCGCACGCCCTGCTGCAGCCGCTTCGCCACCTCGCACAGGACGCGGTCGCCGGCCTCATGGCCGCCGCGGTCGTTGACCAGCTTTAATCCGGTCAGGTCGAGGTAAAGCAGCGACACCTGGCCCCGGCTTTCGGCCGCCTCCGCCAAGGCGTTGCGCAGCGCCTGCTCCAGCCGGCGGCGGTTGGCCAGCCCGGTCAGCGGGTCGTGGTTGGCGTGATGCTCCAGCTCGCGTTCGGCGCGCCGCAGTTCGCCGATCTCGCGCGCAACGCCGATGCGCAGGCGCTGTTCGGGCAACCAGTGCGCCGACCACAGCAGGTCCACGGCGTGGCCCTGCCGGTGCAGGTAGCGATTGCGGAAATGGCGCTCGCCGCCGCCCTCCATGAGGGCGCGGGCCTGCCGCAGGGTGGCGTCGCGGTCGTCGGGATGGATGAAGTCGAACAGCTGGCGGCCGCGCACTTCGGTGGCGGCGCGGCCCAGCAGGCGCTCGAAGGCGGCGTTGACGAACAGCAGGTGGCCGTGTTCGTCCACGATGCAGACCGCATCGGGCAACAGGTCCAGGACTTGCGAAAGCGGCGGCAGGCTCGGGGCCATGGCGAACGGTCGGGCGTGGGCGATTGACTGTAATGCAAATTTGCCGGATCACGTGAGCTGGCGGCGAACTTGCCGCAGATCAATGTCCGGCGAGGTGGCGCGGCCTAGACTGGCGACGATCCGCAACCGGGCCCGCCATGTCCTCCATCGAACCGTTCCCCGCCGCGCGCGTGCTCGGCCTGCTCGACCTGACCAGCCTGGGCGAAGACGACACGCCCGCCCGCATCCGCACCCTGTGCGCCGCGGCACGCAGCGCGCACGGGCTGCCGGCGGCGGTCTGTATCTATCCCGAACACATCACCACCGCCCGCGAGGCGCTGGCCGGCACCGCGGTGAAGGTGGCGACGGTGGTCAACTTCCCCGAAGGCGCCGACGACCCGCAGCGGATCGCGCGGGAAACCCGCCGCGCCATTGCTGCCGGCGGCGACGAGGTCGACATGGTGCTGCCCTGGCGGGCACTGCAGGCGGGCGACGTGGCGCGTGCGCGCGCCGGCGTGGATGCCTGCCGCGACGCCTGTGGGCCGGACATTGCGCTCAAGCTGATCCTCGAGACCGGCGAGCTGGGCACGCCGGCACTGATCCGGCAGGCCTGCGAACTTGGGTTGGATGCCGGGGTGGACTTCCTCAAGACCTCCACCGGCAAGGTGCCGGTGAACGCCACGCCCGAGGCGGCGGCGGTGATGCTGGATGCCATTGCCGCGCGCGGTGGACGCTGCGGTTTCAAGGCCGCGGGCGGCATCCGCACGCTGGCCGATGCGCGGGTCTACCTGTCGCTGGCGCAGGAGCGGCTGGGTGCGGACTGGGTGACACCGGCGCGCTTCCGCATTGGCGCCAGCGCACTGTTCGATGCGCTGCTGGCCGAGCTGGGCG
>JANJSW010000305.1 GCA_024711415.1 Thermomonas sp.
CAGCTTGCCGAACGCCTCGGATGCGCCGGCTTTCGCCATCTTGTTGCGGGTGCGGTGGTACTGGTACCAGTTGGCGTAGTTCTGCAGTTCGGCGGCCTGGGTGCGGCCGGTGGGGGTTTGGTCGATCCACGTCGGCTTCGTCGCGGTGTAGGTGATATCGGTCACCTTGGAATAGGCATAGATATTGAAACTGATGGTTTCCTGCCAGCCGGTATAGGTGATGCTTTCAGTGTTGCTGTTCCCCCGGCTATTCCAACTTCCGCCGGAACAAGTACCGCCCTCGTAGAGATACAGATCGCCGTCACCGGAGCCGCCATAGGTCGAAACCGTGACGCTGCTCGCGGAGCCCTTGTTCACAACGATGCAAGCCGACCAGCCCCCCTTCGAGATGGATCCGATTGTGACTGGCCCGAGGATTGTGGCTGCCCCCTGAACCTGAACCTTGCCGCCTGAGGAAATACGATATTTGTCGTAGTTGCTGCGAGTGGTACCGGGATTGGCGACCCCGTCTTTAGGCACGTAGAAATACGACTCTTCACTGCCGCGCAGATCCAGCCTGTTGCTGTTCGTCGTACTGACCGCGTCGTAAACGACATTCGTGTAGCTCGCAGCAGCCAACCGATCGTTGAGGTTGGTGCTGTGCGTGCGCCACGGCAGGTACGTCTTGGTCGGGTTGTAGTACAGCGTATTGTTCACGTAGGAACGATCTTCGACGTCGTCCTCGAGATTGGACTCGTCCCCGGGCATTTTCGCGTACACCATCGAACCGGAGTCATCCAGGATCAGCAGGATGTTCGGCGGAATGGAGCCGCCACCGGTCAGCAGCGGGTACTGCGGGAAGCTGGTGGTTGCCGCATGCACCGGCAGGCCACCCAAAGTAGCCAGCATGGCCGCCCCCGTGACCGCCAGCGTATGCAGGAGGGTGGGCTTGCGCGACTGCGGGGTCTTCTTCGTCTTCATGATGCGCTCCGTCAGCGCCGATAAATCGTCTGGAGGATCACCTCGGCGCCGTTGGGCGCGCGGGCAAAGGAGGTGATGCGGAAGACAGCCTGCGATGGACCACTGAAGCAAGGCTTGGACATATCCACGCATTTGGCGCCACCGCCTACCGAGGTCTGGCCGTAGTCCTCGATGATGAATCGCGGCGAGATGGTTTGGCTGTTGCCCACGTTGACGGCATTGCCGGTCTGGTAGCCGGTGCCACTGTCGGCCCAGAAGTCGGTGGCCGTAGTCCAGGAGTCGTCCTTGCAGCGCCCTCCCCCGCAGCCGGCCGAGGGGAAAGTGACCGTACCGTCGCGGGCAATCATTTCGGCCTGGCGCAGGCCAGCCTCGGCTACCTGGAACGCCATGCTGCGGGCGGTGACGTTGGCGGCCATGCGCTCCTGCATGATCGTGCCGCGCATGGAAGCGATACCCAGCAGGGTGACGATGAGCAGCAACATCAGCACCACCAGCAGGGCCGCGCCCTGCTGCGCCTTGCGTGAGCCGAAGGTGGACGGAATGGGGGTCATTGGAGGGCCTGGTGGTTCCGGATCAGGATGTAGTCGTCAAGCGTGCGGGTCAGCGCGGCACCGGTAGTGCCCTTGACGTCCCCTTTGGCCATCGCGCCCTGGGCGGCGACGAAGGTCATCTGCATGCGCACGGCAGTCACGTTCCCCCAAGCCAGGGCACTGGAAGCGTCCACGTAGCTGGAAACGCCATTCAGCTTGTAGGTCAGCTGCAGGTCGGTGACACCTTCGGCGATTTCCTCTTCAGGCCCCAAGGTTGCACCGCCGTTGCTGAGTTCCTGTCGGTACAGGGACGTGCCGCCCCGTGTATTGGTCTTCAGCCGCCAACGGATGGAAATGGGTTTGACCACCTGCGCCGGCGAGTTGCTGGGGTCATTCAGGCAATTGGGGTTTTTGGGCGTTTCCGGCATGAAGCAATAGCCCGGTGCATTCGTGCCACCCACGGCATTATCGAATGCTTCCTGATCGATCTGGAACGGCTTGGCCAGATTGCCGGGGGTACCGGTGCCGCTGTTGTGCTGGATCGAAATTCCAGAGGGAAGTGCCGTGGCCTGGAAAATCGAGGCAACCTCCCCGTTGCAGACCATCAGGATGTCGCCATCATTGAGGCCTGCCGTACTGTTTACGTCGATGTTCGCGCTGGGCTCCGCGTTGCCCGTGACTTCGATGGACGAACCGAAAGCGCTGCTCAACGTGATCTCATCGGAACCATTCGGCCCGGTATTGTTTGCGCCGGACACGCCATTCAACCAACCCGAAAAATCACCGCCCGACTTGCTGGGGTCCAGCATGTTGACGATGTTCTTGGTGCACGGATTCCCACCCGCCTCTCGGATGTCGCGCGCCATCATTTCATAGGCACTGCGCTGGTTTTCCTGGATGCGGTTGAGCGCTTCCGTGTTGCCGTATACGTTCCGGCTGGAGAAGAAAATGCTGCCGGCGGCGGAAATGACCAGCAGCCCCAGCAGCAAGCTGATCATCAGCTCCACCAGGGTGAAGCCGCGCTGGCTGGCGGGAGCGTTCATCGGGTGATGTGTGCGGCTCATAGTTGGCTCGTGATGTTGATTTCCAGCGGCGTGCTGTTGCCACCGGATGTGCGGGCGGCGCTCCACTGCACGCCGACGGTGCAGGTCATGGTGTCGGCCACGCACACCACCCGCCCCTTCGCATCCGGCGCCACCGTGGTTTTCAAGCTGTCCAGCCAGCCAGCCATGCTGCCGGCGGCGCCGCCGCCGGAGCCATCGGTATAGATGTTGGTGTTGTACGAACTGATGTTGTCGCGGTCGGCGCGGATGATGTCCAGCATGGAATAGACCCTCAGCGCCGCCTGCGTGCGGGTGGCCGAATTGCCGGTGTTCTTGAGGGTCATCGACTGCAGGGCGGCGACCCCCAGCATGCCGATGGCCAGGATCATCACCGACACCATGACCTCGATCAGGCCGACGCCGCGCTGGCGCCTGCGTCCATTGATTGGATGCGTACGCTTCATGTTGTCCTCAGGTATTCGGCGGAGCGGTGCAGGCGGCGGTGGCCGCCCGACGCGCCGTGCTGATGCGGCCCACCGCGGCGGTCACCACGATGCTGTTGTTGCCGGGCAGCTGCGTTGAACACACGCCGATGCTGCCCGAACTGTTGGTGCCGGCCCGGGAAAACCCGGCCGGGGTGAAGGTGAGCTGGTTGGACGCCCCGGACAGGTTGCTGCTGGTGGACGCCGTGATGCCCTGCGCCAGTGCGGAATCACGCAGGACCGTGGTGACCCCTGCCTTGGTCTGCCGGGCGATCCAGCGGCTGCCCGCCGCTGCCGCACAGGTGCTGCCATCGGTACTGGGGCAGACCACGGCACTGGCGCGGTTGCTGATGGCCGCCGATCGCGCGGTCTGCAGCAAGGCGACCATTTCGTTGGCGGAAGACGTGAGCCGGTTGCTGCGGATCAGGTTGTTGAAACTGGGCACCGCGATGACCGCGATGATGCCCATCACCGCCAGGGTGACGGCCAGCTCCACCAAGGTGAAGCCGCGTGACCGAGCCGACCAGCGACGGTAGGAATGCTGTAGCACGTGACCCCCTGACAATGCGGCGAATTCACCCTAACGATAGCCCAAAACCGCGTCCACCCTTGGCCGATGGGCGGGGCATTGCCGGGAACAGGCGGTGGCGGCTACCCTCGCGTCAGCCCGAGCACCCGGAGCCGCCATGTCCACCTCCTCCCGCCTCGGTCCGGATCGATTGGCCGCGCTCTGGCGCCCCTCCGCCCTGATGGGCGTGATACTGGGCGGCGAGGCATTGGCGGCGATCCTCGCCCTCGCCCCCGCCGGGAACGGCGACCGGCTGGTGCAGTTCGGACTGGCCTCGCTGGGCATCCAATGGGTTGCCCTGGGTTCCCTGAGTGCGCTGTACCTCCTGCGCAACCACCTCGGGCGATTGCCACCGATGACGTTGGCCTGGGCGTGCCTGGGCCTGTTCCTGGCGATGAGCCTGCTGGTGTCGATGGCAGCCTCGAGCGTGGTGGTGGTGGTGGACGGACCGGGGGACGGCTCCCGCCGGGCATTCGTCCTGCGCGCGCTGGCAATCGCCCTGGTGGTGGGTTTGATCGGGTTGGTGAGTTACCAGAACTACTGGCATGCGCGACGGTTGGCGGTGCGTGCCAAGCAGCTGGAACTGGAGGCGCTGCAGGCACGGATCCGCCCGCACTTCCTGTTCAACACCCTCAACACCGGCGCCGCGCTGGTGCATGCGCGACCGGACGAAGCCGAACGCCTGCTGCTGGACCTGGCCGACTTGTTCCGCAGTGCGTTGCGCGGGCCGCAGCTGATCCCGCTGGCCGAAGAGTTGGCGCTGACCCGGCGTTACCTGGAAATCGAGGCGCTGCGCTTCGGGCCGCGACTGCAGCTGGCCTGGGATGTTCCGGCAGTGCTGCCGGAGGTGCCGGTGCCGTCGCTGTCGATCCAGCCCCTGGTGGAAAATGCGATCCGCCACGGTATCGAACGCCTGCCCGAGGGTGGCCGACTGGAGATCAGCGTGCATCCGGGCGAGCGCGGCTGGATCGAGGTCGTCATCGCCAACGACCTGCCCGCCGCCGAAAGCGGCCACCGGGGCCATGCCGTGGGCCTAGCTTCGGCCCGCGAACGGGTACAGGCGATGACCAACGGACGCGGCCGGATCGATGCATCGGTGGAGGACGGCCGCTTCGTGGCGCGGATGCACCTGCCGGTCGCGGCGTCCGGGCTGGAGGGTGGCGGCCGCGGCTGAAACCGCTCCCCTACAGGAGCGGCGGGGTCAGGCCACCACCCGGTAGCAAGGCCGGTACTCGCCGGAGATCTTCATCCGGCGCTGCTCCACGAACGCGCGCAACAGCGCGTCCAGCGCCAGCATGATGTCCGGGTCGCCATGGATCTCGAACGGCCCATGCGCTTCGATCCGGCGCATGCCGTCCTCCTTGACGTTGCCGGCGACGATGCCGGAGAACGCGCGGCGCAGGTCGGCGGCCAGTTCGTGCGGCTTGCGCCCATGGTGCAGGTCCAGCCCGGCCATCAGCTCGTGGGTCGGCACGAACGGCTGCTGGAATTCCAGCGGCACTTCGATGCCCCAGTTGAAGAAGAACGAGTCCTTCTGCGCGATGCGCTGGTCCTTGACCTTGCGGATGCCCAAGTCCATCTGCTTGGCCACGTGCGCGGGATCGGCCACGATGATCTGGTAGAGCCGCGCCGCATCGTCACCCAGGGTCAGCCGGATGAAGCGATCGATCTGCTCGAAGTACGGCGCCGCGCCGGTCGGCCCGGTCAGGATCAGCGGGAAGCGCAGGTGCGCGTTCTCCTCGCGCAGCAGGATGCCGAGCAGGTACAGGATTTCCTCGGCCGTGCCCACGCCGCCGGGGAACACCACGATGCCGTGGCCCATGCGGACGAAGGCCTCGAGGCGCTTCTCGATGTCCGGCATGATCACCAGGTGGTTGACGATGGGGTTGGGCGACTCGGCCGCGATGATGCCCGGCTCGGTGACGCCGATGTAGCGGGTGCGGCGGCGACGCTGCTTGGCATGGGCGATGGTGGCGCCCTTCATCGGCCCCTTCATCGCGCCCGGGCCGCAGCCGGTGCAGATGTCCATCCCGCGCAGGCCCAGCTCGTAGCCCACCTGCTTGGTGTACTTGTATTCCTCCTGCCCGATCGAGTGGCCGCCCCAGCACACCACCAGGTTGGGATCGGCAGGATGCAGCACGCGCGCATTGCGCAGCAGCCGGAACACCGCGTCGGTGATCCCGGACGAAGTATTCAGCTCCTCGTCGCCATTGAGGTCGATGGCGGTGAAGGCCAGGTCACGCACCACCGCGAACAGCAGCTCGGCCACGCCGGCGATGATGCGATCGTCGACGAATGCCATCGCCGGCGCATTGGTCAGCTCGATGCGCACACCGCGGTCCTGCTGGCGCACCTGGATGTCGAAATCGGGGTACAGCTCCTGCGCCGCACGCGGGTCGTCGGACGCACTGCCCGAGGTCAACACCGCCAGCGCGCAGCGGCGCAGCAGGTCGTGCAGGCCGCCGGCGGAAGCATCGCGCAGGCGCGCCACTTCCTCGCGCGACAGCACGTCCAGCCCGCCGCGCGGGTAGATGTGGGTGGAAACGGTGGGAAGCGTGGGAGTGAAGGGAATGGCCGCGCCCTGCGGCAAGGTGGTGGTCGTATCGTTCATGCGGCCAGTCTAGCGCGCGACTGCGGATCCGGTGAGGGGGCGGCGACGATCCGCCGCGTGGCGTGGCGCCCTCTTTCATGCGCCTCTTCCCGCCGCCCGCACACGCTTGCTTTCGCGCGCGGCTCCCGGACATGTTCCGAACAAAGCAAACGGCCGGGTTTCCCCGGCCGTTTGTCGAACTTCTATCGCAAGCGCGATCAGAAGTCGTAGCGGAAACCCACCTGCACCGACCACTGCGAGATGCCGTTGGTGTTGCTGTCGGAATCGGTCGGGACCGCGAGGTTGCCCGGCTGGCCGAACGACGTGCCGCTGCGGTAGCCGTACACGTACTTGCCAGTGGCCTTGTCGATGCCCACGAGGCTGGCAGCGGCCTGGTTGCCGTTGAAACCCCAATCCAGGATGTGGCCCCAATCCTTGTTCAGCAGGTTGCCAACGTTCTGGATGTCGACCCAGACCTTGGACTTGTGGCCCTTGAAGAAGCCCGGCAGTTCCTGGCTGATGCGCAGGTCGAAGGTGTTGATCCAGCCAGCGCGGAAGGAGTTCTCGGAGGCGTAGGTGCCCTTGTAGCCAGCCAGTTCCGGCTTGCTTTCCAGCCACTCCCAGAACGCCTTTTCCATTGCCGCGTTGGGGGTGAACACGCCCGCATTGGTGACGGAGCCGAACAGCACGTCGCCCGGGCCCGCCGGCACGTAGAACAGGTCGTTGAAGGAGCGACCGTCGCCGTTGGCATCGCCAGAGAAGATGTAGCTGAACGGACGACCGCTGCGGCCTTCATAGAACAGGCCGACCTGGGTTTCGTAGTCGCCGAAGAAGGCATGCTTCCAGTTCAGCGCGCCGGAGAAGCGATCCTTGATCTCGTAGCGGGCAGTGCTGGACAGCTCTTCGTTGGTGGTGAAGTTGTACTGGCCACCGAAACCGGAACTCGCGGTCGAGCTGGTCAGGGCGCCCACTTCCGTGGTGTTGGTATAGGTGTAGCCCAGCATCCAGGACCAGTCGCTTTCGGCGCTCCACGGCT
>JANJSW010000014.1 GCA_024711415.1 Thermomonas sp.
GCCCGCGGCGACGACCAGGCCGGACTTCTCCGACGTGCGCGGCACGCCCGCCGCCCCTGCGGCGCCCGCACCCGTGCAGGTGGGCCTATGAACGTGTTGCTGCGGATGCTGCTGGACCTGCTGCAGCGCTTCGCGCGCACGCTCGACCTGCCGCTGCTGGCGGGACTGCTGGCGCTGATGGGGATCGGCCTGGCCACCCAGTTCAGTGCCGGCAACGAATCCCTGCGCGGGGTGGCGATGCAGGGCGCGTTCTACTGCGTCGGTCTGGGCGCGTTGTGGGTGGCTTCGCGGCTGCCGGCGCACCTGCTCAAGCAGGCCACCCCGGCAATCTTCGCGGCCTCGCTGGTGCCGCTGGTGCTGGTGCTGTTCATCGGCAGCGGCAAGTACGGCAACCACTGGATCAACCTCGGCTTCTTCAACTTCCAGCCGTCCGAGCTGGCCAAGCTGACCCTGCCGATGATGCTGGCCTGGCATTTCGACCGCCAGCGCCTGCCGCCGCGCTTCGGCGTGCTGCTGGGCGGGGTGGCGATCATCGCCATGCCGGTGGGCCTGACCCTGCTCCAGCACGATCTCGGCACCGCCGCGCTGGTGCTGGCCGCCGGCGTGTTCGTGCTGTTCCTGGCCGGCACCTCGTGGTGGTGGTGGAGCGCCGCCGCGGTGATCGGCGGCACCGGCTTCGCGCTGGCGATGTTCGCGCCGATCGAATGGCTGGGCTTCCTGCGGCCGTACCAGCAGGACCGCATCCTGACCTTCCGCAATCCCGAGAACGACCCGATGGGTGCGGGCTGGAACATCCTGCAGTCGCAGATCGCCATCGGCGGCGGCGGCGTCACCGGCAAGGGCTGGGGCGAGGGCACCCAGTCGCACCTCAATTACCTGCCCGAACACACCACCGATTTCGCGTTCTCGGTGCTGGCCGAGGACTTCGGCTGGATCGGGGTAGCGCTGACGCTGGCGCTGTACCTGTTCGTGGTGGCGCGCTGCCTGTGGATTGCCGCCGACTCGCGCGACGGCTACGCGCGCCTGCTGGCCGGCGCCATCGGCCTGTCGCTGTTCGTCTACGTGCTGGTCAACGGCGCGATGATTTCCGGGCTGCTGCCGGTGGTCGGCGTGCCGATGCCGCTGCTGAGCTACGGCGGCACCTCGGCGGCCACCCTGCTGCTGGGTTTCGGGGTGGTGATGGCGCTGAAGTCGCGCCGGCAAGTCCACCGCTGAGGCGCATTGCAGCTGCGTTTGCGGTGGCAGAGGCCGCGCGGTTTTGCGCCGGCAAACCTGAATGGGATGTTCCGATTTCGCCGGGAGCGCGTGCTACCCTCCGCGCCGATGATCCGACGCATCCTGCCCAGCCTCGCCGTGCTCGCGCTTGCCGCCTGCGCGGGAGCGCCCCAGAAGCCGACGCCAGCACTGGTGCCGGAACCCCTGCCACCCCCCGCAGCGCCGGCCGAAGCGCCGCGCGACATCAGCGCCGCCCGCGCCGAATTCGTGCGCAGCACCGCGCAGCGGTTCGGTATCCCGGCTGCGGACATCGAAGCCGTGCTGGCGCGTGCGCAGATCCGCGATGCCATCATCAAGGCGATGTCGCGCCCTGCCGAAGCCAAGCCGTGGCGCGACTACCGGCCGATCTTCATCCAGCCGGCGCGCATCGACGGTGGCCGCGCCTTCCTCGAGGCCAACCGTGCCGCCCTGCAACGCGCCGAGGACAGCTACGGCGTGCCGAAGGAAATCGTGACCGCGATCCTCGGCGTGGAAACCAGCTATGGCGGCAACAAGGGCAGCTGGCCAGTGGTCGATGCGCTGTACACGCTGGCGTTCGCCTACCCACGCAGCGGCGATCCGGCGCGGGTGGCCTACGAGGACAGGCGCGAAGCGTTCTTCCGCGACGAGCTGGCGCAGCTGTTCGCGCTGGGCAAGGAGGAGGGGCTGGACATCAGCACCCTCAAGGGCAGCTATGCCGGTGCGATGGGCTGGGGCCAGTTCATGCCGTCCAGCTACCGCCAGTATGCGGTGGATGGCGATGGTGACGGCCGCCGCGACCTGTTCGACAACCTCGATGACGTGATCGCCTCGGTGGCCAACTACTTCGCCCAGAAGGGCAAGTGGCAGCGCAGCGGCCCGGTGATGGAGCGGGCGGTGCGCGATGCCGCCGCGCAGGACTTCGCCAATCCCGGCAATGCGGTCACGCTGGATCAGAGCGTGGGCGCCCTGGCCGCGCTGGGTTACCGCGCCGCCGATCCGGTAGCGGTGCTGCACTTGGACGGCGGCCAGCCGGTCACCTTGATCACCCTCGAGGGCGCGGCTGGTCCCGAATACTGGATCGTTTACAACAACTTCAAGGCGATCACCACCTACAACATCTCGCGGCTGTACGCGACCGCGGTGTACCAGCTCGCCCAGGCCATCGCCGGGCGCGAGGTGGACGGCGCATGAGCGCGCGGTTGCGCCTGCTGGTGGCGGTGCTGCCGCTGGCGCTGGCGGCCTGCGCAACCACCGGCGGCGGCACCTCCCGCGGCGCGCCGGCGGAGGCGGTGGCGCGCAAGCCGGTCGATGCCACCCCCGCCGAGGGCATCGCGCCCACGCCGCGCCGGGCGTCGCCGTACGCGCCGGCGCAGGAAGACCTGTCCAAGCGTGGCGACTACGTGGCCGGCGGCCTGTTCCGCCCCGGCGTGGCCGACACCGTGCCGGACGAGATTCCCGACGTCGACCTGATTCCGGAGCCGGAAGTGCGCGACGAGCCGCGCGCGCGCACCGGCAACCGCGACTACGCGGTGCTCGGAAAGAAGTACCGGGTACTGGACGACCACGAGGGTTACAGCGAGGAGGGCGGCGCCTCCTACTACGGCAAGAAGTTCCACGGCCGCCGCACTTCCAGCGGCGAGGTGTACGACATGTATGCCTTCACCGCCGCCCACAAGAGCCTGCCGCTGCCCAGCTTCGCCCGCGTCACCAACCTCGACAACGGCAGGTCGGTGGTGGTGCGGGTCAACGACCGCGGCCCCTTCCACAAGGGCCGGATCATCGACCTCAGCTACGCCGCCGCGGTCAAGCTGGGCTACCGCGAGCGCGGTACCGCGCGGGTGCGGGTGGAAGCACTGTCCGCGGATGGCGTCGCCGCCGCGTCCGCGGCGCCTGCCGCCGTGCCCACCGCGATGGACAAGCTGGTGCAGGCGCTGCCCGAGCAGAAGCCGGTTGCCGACAGCGGCAACCGCTTCGACATGCACCAGGACGGCCGCACCATGAGTGCCGACGAGTTCGATGCATGGATGCGCGCCCGCCGGATCCGCGTGGCCACGGGCAAGCCGACGCCGGTCGCCGCGAACGCCACGCAGGCTCCGATCGCCGCCGCGCCGGTCGCCGTTGCCGCCGCACCGGTGGCGACGGCGGCGATGGGCTCGCCGGCCGCCGCAGGCATCACCCTGCAGGTCGCCAGCTTCAGCAACCAGCGCAACGCCGAGCAGGCGCTGTCGCTGCTGCGCGGCGCGGCGATCGCGCAGGCCCAGCTGCAGGACGCCGATATCAACGGCCGCAAGGTCTGGCGCCTGCGGATCGGCCCGGTCAGCGAAGCGGCGACCCCGGAACTTGCGGCGCGCATCGTCGGTCTGGGTTTCGGACAGCCGCAGCGCATCCGCAACTGAGCCCGCCATGGCGCAGGCAGGGCCTGCGCTGCCGCGGGCCTGCAACCCGTTGTCGCTAGAATGACCGCCTGCATGTTTTTGCGTCGCGCCTGCGCGACCTCCAGGAGTATTGATCGATGCGTTCCCTGTTTTCCGTCGTCCTCGTTTCCGCCGCCCTCGCCGCAGGTTCCGGCCTCGCCATCGCCCAGGCGCCGGCGCCCGCCCGCCCGGCCGCGCTGAGCGACAACCTGCCGGTGCCGGACGCACCCGCGCCCAAGGTCAGCAAGGCCTGGCTGGTGATGGACTACGCCACCGGCCAGGTGCTGGCCGGCGAGAACGTGGATACCCCGGTGGAGCCGGCCAGCATCACCAAGGTGATGACCAGCTACGTGATCGCCGCGGAGATGGCCGCCGGCAAGATCAAGCCCACCGACCAGGTGATGATGAGCGAGAACGCCTGGCGCAGCGGCGGCGCCGGCACCGACGGCAGCTACAGCGGCTTCGAGGTCAACAAGACCGCGCCGCTGGAGCAGATGGAAAAGGGCATGGTGGTGCAGTCCGGCAACGATGCCGCGATCGCGCTGGCCGAACACGTCGCCGGCAGCGAGCAGGCGTTCGCCCAGCTGATGAATGCCTACGCGAAGAAGATCGGGATGAAGACTTCCCACTTCGTCAACCCGCACGGGCTGACCGCCGAGGGCCATATCACCACCGCGCATGACCTGGCCCTGCTGGGGCGCGCGCTGATCCGCGATTTCCCCGAGGCGTACTCGTACAACAAGATCAAGGAATTCACCGTCGGCCCGATCACCCAGCCCAACCGCAACCTGCTGCTGTGGCGCGACGCGTCGGTGGACGGCATCAAGACCGGCCACACCTCGGCGGCC
>JANJSW010000076.1 GCA_024711415.1 Thermomonas sp.
AGCCCCGGCCTGCTGGCCGACGTGGCGCGGGTCCTGAGCGAGCATCGCCTGCGCGTGCACGATGCGCGGATCGCCACTTTCGGCGCGCGCGCGGAAGACCTGCTGCTGGTCAGCGACGAACACAACCAACCCCTGGCGTCAGGCCGGCGCGACGCGTTGCGCGATGCGCTGCTGGCTGCCCTCGACGGAGAACAACGATGAACCCGGATCACGACATCGATACCCTGCGCGCCACCCTGGAAGATGCGTGGGAGCGCCGCGCCGAGCTGGGCGCTGTCGACATCGCCGGCCGCGTGCGGCCCGCGGTGGACGCGGCCATCGCCGGGCTGGAAGGCGGTGAATTGCGCGTGGCCGAGCCCGACGGCAACGGTGGCTGGCAGGTCAACCAGTGGCTGAAGAAGGCGGTGCTGCTGTATTTCCGCACGCAGGACATGGCGCTGGTCGACGCCGCGCCGGCGCCGTTCTGGGACAAGGTGCCGGCGCGCTTCGCCGGCTTCGACGAGGCCGCGTTCCGCCAGCTAGGTGCGCGGGTGGTGCCGGGCGCGGTGGTGCGCGCGGGCAGCCACATCGGCAAGGACGTGGTGCTGATGCCGAGCTTCGTCAACATCGGCGCCTTCGTGGGCGAGGGCACGATGGTCGATACGTGGGCCACGGTCGGCAGCTGCGCGCAGATCGGCAAGGGCTGCCACCTGTCCGGCGGCGTCGGCATCGGCGGGGTGCTGGAACCCCTGCAGGCAGGTCCGACCATCATCGAGGACCACTGCTTCATCGGCGCGCGTTCGGAAGTGGTGGAAGGCTTCGTGGTCGGCCACCACAGCGTGGTCGGGATGGGCGTGTTCCTCGGCCAGAGCACGCGCGTGTACAACCGCATGACCGGCGAGGTGAGCTACGGCTCGGTGCCGCCGTACAGCGTGGTGGTGTCGGGCTCGCTGCCCGCGGCCGACGGCAGCCATTCGCTGTACTGCGCGGTGATCGTCAAGCAGGTGGACGAAAGGACCCGCAGCAAGACTTCGGTCAACGAGTTGTTGCGCGGATTGGCGGAGTAATCCCGGGTTGTCGCGAGGCAGGCGGCTCATACTGCAATCAGCGGCACAGTTTGAAAGGCTGGGCGGCGGGCGAATTCCGCGACCTTCGGCGGCATGGATGCCGCCGATGAGCCTACATGGATGTACTTGCGGCGTGTCGCGGGATTCGCCCGCTGGGCAGCCAACTTTGCAGGTGCATGACTTCCGGCAGGGGAGCAGCGCGGCGCGCAATGGGACAGGATAGGCATCCTCACCGGAGCGATGCCATGAAGAAGCGCCTGTCCATCACCCTGCTGGTTGCCGCGCTGACGGCCGCCTCGGCCAATTCCGCGCAGGATCTTTCGCGCTATGGCGAAGACGGGCTGCGTGCGGAGCTGGGTGCGATCGCCGAGGCCGACATCGCCCTGCTGGTGCCGATGCGCGATGGCGTGGGCCTGTCCACCAACATCTGGCGGCCGAAGGGCGCGAAGGGTCCGCTGCCCACGATCCTGTGGAAGACGCCCTACAACGAGCACGTCCTGCGCGGCAGCACCGCGCGCTTCGCCGCCGAGGCGGTGCGCAACGGCTACGCCTTCATCGTGCAGAACGAACGCGGCCGCTATTTCAGCCAGGGCAAGTACGAGATCCTCGGCTACCCGCAGACCGACGGCTACGACACGCTGAGCTGGATCGCCAGGCAGCCGTGGTCGAACGGCAAGGTCGGCACACTGGGCTGCTCGTCGTCGGCGGAGTGGCAGCTGGCGCTTGCGGCGATGAATCACCCCGCGCACGCGGCGATGGTGCCGATGGCGGCAGGCGCAGGCATCGGCAAGGTCGGTCCGTTCTGGGAGCAGGGCAACTTCTACACCGGCGGCGTGCCGCGCACGCTGTTCGCGATCTGGATGTACGGCGTCGACAATCCGCTGCGTGCGCAGCTGCCGCAGGACCTGTCCGGGCCGATGCGCGCGCGGATCGCGCAGTACAACGACCTCGACGCGAAGAAGCCCGATGTCGAGTGGAAGAAACACATCTGGCACCTGCCTTACGCCAGCCTGCTGTCGTCGCTGGGCGAGCCGCCGGCCACGTTCGAATCGATGATCGCGCGCGGTCCCGGTGATCCTGCCTGGAAGCAGGGCGGCCTGTACGACGACTCGATGGGCTGGGGCGTGCCGGCGCTGTGGTTCAACAGCTGGTACGACGTGTCCATCGGCCCGAACATGGCGCTGTACAACCACGCCCGCAACGTCAATTCGGACAAGGAGGCCAGCGCCAACCAGTACGTGGTGGTGGGGCCGAACCCGCACTGCCAGTTCGCGCGGCTGGGCAAGGACTACAAGGTCGGCGACCGCGACATGGGCGACGCCAGTTTCCCGGTCAACCAGCAGATCTTCGGGTTCTTCGACCGCTGGCTGAAGGACCAGCCCAAGGCGTTCGCGGCCGACACGCCGCACGTGCGCTACTTCACCATGGGCGCCAACCGCTGGCAGTCCGACGCGCAGTGGCCGCCGAAGGCGGCGCAGCCGGTGCGCATGTACCTGCGTTCGAATGGCAATGCCAATTCGATGTACGGCGACGGACTGCTTTCGTTCGAGGCGCCGCGCGCGGACGAGCCGAAGGACAGCTACCGCTACGACCCGGCCAACCCCGTGCAGACCATCGGCGGCGGCGACTGCTGCAACGGTGGCGTGGTGATTCCCGGTGCATTCGACCAGCGCCAGATCGAGTCGCGCCATGACGTGCTGGTCTATACCAGTGCGCCGCTGGAGGCGCCGATGGAGGTGACCGGCTTCGTCGATGCGGTGCTGAAGGTCTCCTCCAGCGCGAAGGACACCGATTTCGCGGTGAAGCTGGTCGACGTGGCGCCGGACGGCACCGCCTGGATCATCGGCGACACCATGCTGCGCGCGCGCTACCGCGACAGCTACACGGTGCCCGCATTGATGCAGCCGGGCACGGTGTACACGCTCAAGCCCACGCCCATCACCACTTCGATCCAGTTCGGCAAGGGCCACCGCATCCGCGTCGAGATCACCAGCTCCAATTTCCCCAAGTTCGCCCGCAACCTCAACACCGGCGGACCGAACGAAACCGAGCGCGAGGCGGTGGTGGCCGACAACGCGATCCATCATTCGGCGGACAATCCCAGCTACATCGAACTGCCGGTGGTGAAACGCTGACATGGCCGCAACGCTGTACGGACTGAAGAACTGCGACACCTGCAGGAAGGCGCTGAACTGGCTCAAGCGCTTCGACATCGCGCATGCGTTCGTCGATTACCGCGACGAACGGCAATCGCCGGAGACGCTGCTTGGATGGAAGGACGCGGTGGGTGGCTGGGATGCGCTGGTCAACAAGTCCTCGACCACGTGGCGGCAGCTGCCGCCCAATCGCAAGGCACCGGGCAGCGATGCCGAATGGAAGCTGCTGCTCAAGGAATATCCGCAGCTGATCCGGCGGCCGCTGGTGGTGCTGGACGATGGCAGCGTTTCGCAGGGCTTTTCCGACAACGGTTTCAAGAAGCTGTTCGGCATTTCGTAGGAGCGGCTTCAGCCGCGACCGTACTGCCCGGTCGGGCCTGAAGGCCCTCCTGCAGGTGGCGCTGGCGAGGATGGAAAGTGCATGAGTGATGTTGTCTCCCTGGCCTGCGAGCTGATCGCGCGGCGCTCGGTGACCCCGGACGATGCCGGCTGCCAGCAGCTGATCGCGGAGCGCCTGCAAGCCGCGGGCTTCCGCTGCGAGCACCTGCGCTTCGGCGAGGTGGACAACCTCTGGGCCAGCCATGGCGGCGGCGGCCCGGTGCTGGTGCTGCTGGGGCATACCGACGTGGTGCCCGCCGGTCCGGTGGAAGCGTGGGCCTCCGATCCGTTCGTGCCCGAGCTGCGCGACGGCCTGCTGTACGGGCGTGGCGCCGCCGACATGAAAGGCAGCGTGGCGGCATTCGTCATCGCGCTTGAGCGCTTCATCGCCGCCCATCCGGACCATCCCGGCACGGTGGCGCTGTTGTTGACCTCGGACGAGGAAGGCGATGCCATCGATGGCGTGCGCCGGGTGGCCGAGCTGTTCCGTGCGCGCGGCGAACGCATCGACTGGTGCATCACCGGCGAGCCATCGTCGAAGGACAAGCTGGGCGACCTGCTGCGGGTCGGCCGGCGCGGCAGCCTGTCGGCAACGCTGACCGTGCGCGGCGTGCAGGGGCATGTGGCGTACCCGGAAAAAGCGCGCAATCCGATCCACCAGGCCGCGCCGGCATTGGCCGAACTGACGGCGCGACGTTGGGACGAAGGCTTCGAGAGCTTCCCGCCCACCAGCCTGCAGATCAGCAACCTCCACGCCGGTACCGGCGCCAACAACGTCATCCCGGGAGAACTGCAGGTGCTGTTCAACCTGCGCTACAACCCGCATTGGGATGCGGCGCGGCTGCAGGCCGAGTGCGAAGGCATCCTGCGCGCGCATGGGCTCGATTTCGACATCCACTGGCATCGCAGCGGCGAACCTTTCCACACCCCGGAAGGCCCGCTGCGCGCGGCGGCGCGCGAGGTGTTGGCGCAGTTTTCCGGCGCCATGCCCGAGGAAAGCACCGGCGGCGGCACCTCCGATGCCCGCTTCATCGCCCCGCTGGGTGCGCAGTGCATCGAGATCGGCCCGGTCAATGCCAGCATCCACAAGGTCGACGAGCACGTGCGGGTGGACGACCTGCAGCGGCTGCCCGATCTCTACCTGGCGCTGATGGAGCGGTTGCTGGCGGGTTGAGAGGGGCGCTTGCGCGCCCCCGATCCGGCGTGCCATAGTCGGGCCATGCGCCGCTTCGCCACCAACGCCAACAACCTCAACCGCAATAATCGCGGCACGAACCATCGTGCGCGGCTGCGGGCCCGCGCATAGGCGAAGCGACAGCAAGCCGGAATCCCCAAAAGCCCGCATCGAAGGATGCGGGTTTTTTCGTTGTGCGGTTTTCACCCATCCACCAAGGAATCCCCACCATGTGCTCCATCTTCGGCATCTTCGGGCTGCAGCCCGGCGACGATCTCCAGGCCCTGCGGCGGCAGTCGCTGGAACGCTCCCAGCGGCAGCGCCATCGCGGCCCGGACTGGAGCGGGGTGTATATCGATAACGGGGCGATCCTCGTGCACGAGCGGTTGGCCATCGTCGATCCGGCCGGCGGTTCGCAGCCGCTGCTGTCGGCGGATGGCGCGCTGGCGCTGGCGGTGAACGGCGAGATCT
>JANJSW010000080.1 GCA_024711415.1 Thermomonas sp.
CTGTTCGGACATGTCGTTGATCAGTTCCACGATCGAGCCGATTTCCTGCGAGCTCTCGCCCAGCCGCTTGATGCGCTTGGAGGTTTCCTGGATCTGGTCGCGGATGCTGTCCATGCCGGCGATCGTCTGACGCACCACGCCGGCGCCGTTGGTCGCGATCTGCACCGAGCGGCGCGCCACCTCGGCCGAATCGGCGGAGTTGCGCGACACCTGGTTAATGCTGGAGGCGATCTCGTTGATGCGGTCGGTGGCGGAGTTGATTTCCTGCGCCTGGTGCTCGGCCGCATCGGCCAGGTGCATGGCGGTGGCCTGGGTTTCCTGCGCGCTGGCCGCGACCTGCACCGAGGTGTCGTTGATGGTGGCCACCAGGGTGCGCAGCTGTTCCACCGCGAAATTGATCGAGTCCGCGATCGCGCCGGTCATGTCCTCGGTCACGGTCGCCTTCACGGTCAGGTCGCCTTCCGCGAGCGAACCCATTTCGTCCAGCAGGCGCATGATCGCCTCCTGGTTGCGGTCGTTCAGTTCCTTGGTGGTCTGGTAACGGACGCGCTGGGCGCGGTTCAGGGCCCACAGCAGGCCGGCGATGGAGATCAGCGCTAGGAGACCGGACAGGATGCTGACCCAGACACCGCCGATGATGCTGGTGTCCTTCAGCGAGCCGAACTGGGTGAACGACGAGAACAGGCTTTCGCTGTCGGCGAGCAGCTTGTCGGAGCCGCTGGCCAGCGCGGACGCCGAGGCCTGGGCGCCGATCAGCTTGCGCGAATCGCCGACGATCGCGTTGAGGTCCTTCTTCATGCCTTGCCACAGGGTATTGGACTGGCTGAGCGGGCCGATCGCGCCGGCCGCACTGACCTTGGCGATGTCCGCGCTGCCGTTGATCAGCGCGTTCATCTGCCGGTCGAACACCGCCGCATCGCGACCCAGCGCGTTCGCAGCCACCTGCGCACCGTCGCCGCCGGCGCGCAGCTCGGCGATGCGCTGCGCCATGCGCGAGCTGATGTTGGCCTGCTGCACCGCCGCGCTCACCTGCGCGGAATTGGCGCCGCCGGTCACCAGGCCGCGCAGCACTTCGTACAGCTGCGCCTGCAGCTGCGGCACCTTGGTGGTGAAGCTGTCGGCGCGGCCGGCCAGCGCCAGCACCGCCTGCTGCGACCCCAGCACCTCCTCGGCGCGCTTGGTTAGCGGGTTCCAGGTCTCGGTGACCTTGCGGATCGGTGCGGCCACGTCGGCGGCGTCGCCGAAGCGGTCGTTCAGCCACTTGATGTCGCCGTCGATCTCTTCCTTGGTCGCCTTGAAGGACTCGAACGCCTGCACGTTGCCGTCGATCGCTTCCCGGCCCTGGTTGGCCAGTCGCTGCGAGTTCAGCTGCAGGCGCGAGGCCGCGGAACTGGCGCCGCCGAGGCGCGAGGCCTTGGTGGTGGCGTACAGGGTATTGCCGGCGAACACCACCAGCGAACCGATCAGCAGCCAGATCCAGAAGTTGGTGCTGAGATTGCGGCCCTTGCCGGCGGCGGAATCCATCAAATTGCTCATTGTGCGACCTCGGCTTACTTCGGAGTTCCGCGTTTAGGCGGCGGCTTGTCGGAATTCGGGGGTGCGAGCGAGGCGGTCGAGGCTGAACACGCCCCAGTCCTGCCCGTTCATGTGGTAGGCACGATCGACGAAATGGGCGTAGCGGCCATCCGCCAGCGACTCGGCGTCGATGCCCTGCTCGTCGATGAAGCTGCGCTGGCCGTACAGCTCGTCGATGGTGACCGCGACGTCGCCACCCGGCTGGCGCACCACCAGCACGCGCTGGCGCTCGTGCAGCACGGTGCGTTCGCCGTCGAGGAACTGCTTGAGGTCGACCACCGGCAGCAGCGCGCCGCGGATGTTGGCCACGCCCATCATCCACGGCTGCGCGCCGGGAACGTGGGTCAATGCCGGCATCGGCAGGATTTCCACCACTTCGTCGAAGCCGGATGCCAGCCGGTGCGCACCGACGCGATAGGCCACGCCGCGCCACAGGCCCGGCGCGTCCAGCTGCTCGGGCAAGCCGGCAACGTGGACCAGGCTGCGCTGCTCGTAGTCGGCCAGCACCAGGAACGGCGAACGCCGCTCGCCGGTGGCGGGCTGCCCCCAATCGGCAGCCGCCTGCTCGACCTGCGCGGTCGCGGCGGCGAATGCCTCCTGATGGCCGGCTGCCTCGGCGGATTCGACCGCTTCGGCGGGTTGTTCCGCTTCGCCGTCCGCATCCTCGTCCACGTCGACGCCTCCGGCGGTGGCCAGAACCGTGGCCGCCGGCACCCCGGCGGACTGTTGCGGACGGAACTTGTGCTTGTGCTTGCCGCGCTTGGCCATGGCTCAGCGCCCGAGCAGTGCGTCGATGCGCGCGACCAGTTCGCTTTCGCGCGGCGGCTTGACGATGTAGTCCCTGGCGCCCTGGCGCATGCCCCAGACGCGGTCGGTTTCCTGGCCCTTGGTGCTGATGATCAGCACCGGGATGTGGCTGGTGTCGGCGTCGCGGGTCAACGCGCGGGTCGCCTGGAAGCCGTTCATGCCGGGCAGGATGATATCCATCAGGACCAGGTCGGGCTTGTCGCGCTTGCAGCTGGCGATGCCGTCCTCCGCGTTCGCGGAGGTGGTGACCTGGTGGCCGTTGCGTTCCAGCAACTGGACCATGACCGCGGCTTCGGTCGGCGAATCCTCGATCAGCAGAATGCGTGCCATTGGTGCCTTACCCCCCGGTCAGGCGTTGACGTACGTGCGGATGGCGCCAAGCAGTTCTTCCCGCGTGAACGGCTTGGTCAGGTATTGCTCGGAGCCGACGATACGGCCTCGGGCCTTGTCGAACAAACCGTCCTTGGATGAAAGCATGATCACCGGCACGCTTTTGAAGGTCTGGTTGTTCTTGATCAGCGCGCAGGTTTGATAGCCGTCCAGCCGCGGCATCATGATGTCCACGAAGATGATCTGCGGCGCATGGTCGGCGATCTTCGACAGCGCCTCGAAGCCGTCGGTCGCGGTGACGACCTCGCAGCCTTCGCGCGCAAGCAGCGTCTCCGCCGTGCGGCGGATGGTCCTGGAATCGTCGATGACCATCACCCTCAAACCCTTGAGGCCGATGTCGGAATCGTCCTGCGGCGCCATGTAGTCCCCTTGCGCGATTGCCAACCGCCGCGTCTGCGCGCGTTGCGGACTACCTTTATCCAAGTCCGCGCGCAATGTGTCAAGCGCCGCAATACCCGTGCGGATGGGCAGGCGCCGGCGCCTGCTACCATCCGCGCATCCCGCCCACGGACGTGCAGATGACGGCAGCCGCAACGCTTGACGTGGTGGTCGTGATGGACCCGATCGGTTCCGTCAAGATCGCCAAGGACTCCACCTTCGCCATGCTGCTGGAAGCGCAGCGGCGCGGGCACCGGCTGCTTTATGTGCGCCCCGGCGGCCTGTCGGTGCGCGGCGCGCGCGCGGTGGCCGAGGCGGCCCTCCTGCAGGTACGGGATGTGCCGGGCGACCATTTCTCCCTGACCGACTGGAGCGAACTTGCGCTCGGGCCGGGCCAGGTGGTGCTGATGCGCACCGACCCGCCGGTGAACGCGGATTACCTGCACGACACCCAGATACTCGATCTGGCCCGGCTGCAGGGCGCGCTGGTGGTGAACGACCCGCGCGGCCTGCGAGATTTCAACGAAAAGCTGGCCGCGCTGCTGTTCCCGCAGTGCTGCCCGCCGACGCTGGTGAGCCGCGATGCCGTCGCGCTCAAGGCGTTCGTGGCCGCGCATGGGGAAGCCGTGTTGAAGCCGCTGGACGGGATGGGCGGGCGCTCGATCTTCCGCGCTCATGCCGGCGAGGCCAACCTCAACGTGATCCTGGAAACGCTGACCGACGGCGGCCGTCATCTGGCGATGGCGCAGCGCTACCTGCCGGAAATCGCGCAGGGCGACAAGCGCATCCTGCTGGTGGACGGCGAGCCGGTCGATTTCTGCCTCGCGCGCATTCCGCAGGGCGACGAGTTCCGCGGCAACCTCGCCGCCGGCGGCCGCGGCGAAGGCCGCCCGCTGAGCGAGCGTGATCGCTGGATCGCCGCCCAGGTGGGACCGGAAATGCGCCGTCGCGGGATGCTGTTCGTCGGCCTGGACGTGATCGGCGACTACCTCACCGAAGTCAACGTCACCAGTCCCACCTGCATCCGCGAGCTGGATGCGCAGTTCGGGCTGAACATCGCCGGCAAACTGTTCGAGCGCATCGAGGCGCTGGCCCGGGGCTGATGCCGGCAACCGTGGCCCCCGCCGTACCCGCTCCGCCCCGCATCGGCGAAACCGAGCGGTTGCGCGCGACCTTCGTGCTGTCGGTGCTGCTGCACGCGATGGTGGTGTTCGGGCTTGGTTTTGCGCTCGAGGACGCGGCGCCGCTGCTGCCCACCCTGGACGTGATCCAGACCCGCACGCAGACGCCGCTGACCCCGGCGCAGGCGGACTTCCTCGCCCAGGCCAGCAACCAGGGCGGCGGCGAACACGCGCGCAGCACCCGCCCCAGCGCGCCGCAGGCCGGCCCGCTGCCGCAGCCGAAGGATGGCCTGGCGCCGCGCCCGCTGCGCGCGCAGACGCCGGCGCCCAGTCCGCCGCCGGAGGCGCGGGTGGTGGCTTCGGCCAGCGGCGACGCCGCGCTGCCGACCCCACAGGCGCGCCCGGAGACGCCGCCGGACGACGCCCCGCGCGGACGCGAAAAGATCGAACGCGATATCGAAATGGCGCGGTTGGCGGCCGAAATCCAGCTGCGCTCGGTGGAATACGCCAAGCGCCCGAAGCGCAAATTCGTCTCCGCCAGCACCCGCGAATACGCCTGGGCGCAGTACCTGCGCGGCTGGGTGGACCGGGTGGAGCGCGTCGGCAACCTGAACTACCCGGACGAGGCGCGCCGCCGCCGCATCGGCGGGCTGGTGGTGATCAGCGTGGGCGTGCGCCGCGACGGCAGTGTGGAAAGCGTGCGCATCATCCGCTCAAGCCGCATCCCGATGCTGGACGAGGCCGCGCTGCGGATCGTCAAGCTGTCGGAACCGTTCGCGCCGCTGCCGAAGAGCAGCGAAGACCCGGATGTGCTGCATGTCACCCGCACCTGGCAGTTCATGCCGGGCGGCGAACTGGTCGACCGCTGACCGCAGGCTAGCGGTACAGGCAATCCACCAGCCGGTTTTCGGTCTGCAGCAGCGCCTCCAGCCCCTTTTCCCAGATGCCGCCGGACTGCAGCAGCGGC
>JANJSW010000091.1 GCA_024711415.1 Thermomonas sp.
CAGTGGTTCGCCCCGCAGCAACGCTGCACCGCCACCACCGCCACGCCGATCGCGGCGTCGCTGTCGGTGTTCGCGCGCGCGGCGGACGGTGGCCGGGCGACCCAGGTGATGGCGCCGACCGCGCCCGGCGCGGCGTTCGTGGTGTGGCAGCAGCCGGTGGTGGACGGCCTGCGCCGCCAGCACTTCATCGATGCCGGCTGCGGGCGCTACCTGGGCTGGCGCGACTGGGGCGCGCTGCGCCTCGATCGCGCGCATATCGTGCCCGCGGTCTATGAACTGCACCGTTCACTGCTGTCGAAGGAAGCCGGCCACGTGGCGGTGGGTTTCGCCGGCCTGCTGCTGCTGTTCGTCGCCGGCACCGGCGCGCTGGTGGCGTGGCCGCGCCACGGCACCCGCGAGGCGTGGAGGCGCACGCTGACGGTCAAGCCGGCGGCGGGCGCGCATCGCCGCTATTACGACCTGCATCGCGCCACCGGCATGTGGCTGCTGCTGTTCCTGCTGCTGATGGCCGCGACCGGCACCTATCTGTGCTTCCCGAAGCAGACGCGCGCGCTGGTCGCGACGTTCCTGCCAACCGCGCCGGCGAACCTGCGCGAAGCCGCGCCGCAGCCTGGCGCGCGCATCGGGCCGGATGCGCTGGCGCTGCATGCGCAGGCGCTGTGGCGAGACGCGCGCTGGACGCGGCTGCAGATTCCCGATGGCGTCGCCGTCGCCTACGACGTGCGCCTGCTGCAGCGTGGCGAACGCCGCATCGATACCGGCGACACGCGCGTGCGCATCGGCGTGGACAGCCGGGTGGTGGATATCCGCGATCCGCTGCGGGCACCCGCCGGCGACCGGTTGCTGGCCTGGCTGTTCCCGCTGCACAGCGGCGAGGCGCTGGGCATGACGGGACGCATTGCCTGGACGGTGTTCGGGCTGGCACCACCGCTGCTGTTCGCGACCGGGCTGTGGCTGTGGCTGAAGCGCCGGCAGGCCCGCAGGCGCATGCCCGGGCATGCCGCCGCCGCAGCGGCTGTCGGCGACAACCCATCACGTCGTTTGCAAGACTGAGCGGAGACGCTCGCGGGCAACCGGCACGGCTGGACCAAGGTCGTCGTGGTTTTCGCTATCGCCACACGAAAAAACGCCGGCCTTGCGGCCGGCGTCTTGCGTACGCGACGTGGGGGAGGCGCGTCAGTGGCCGGAGGACTTGGAAGCGCCCAAGCCGGTCTCCGCCCGCACCTGCTGGGCCTTGAACGCGCCGCGTTCCTTGGCGGCCTGGGCGCTGCGGTCGGTGATGGAGAAGAACCAGATGCCGGCGAAGGCGATCGCCATCGAGAACAGCGCCGGCGAGGTGTAGGGGAACCAGGCCGAGCCCGCGGGGTTGCCCAGCGTGGCTTCCCACACCGAGGGCGAGACCACCGTCAGCGCCACCGAGGACACCAGGCCGAGGAAGCCGCCGATCACCGCGCCGCGGGTGGTGCAGTCCTTCCACAGCAGCGACAGGATCAGCACCGGGAAGTTGGCGGAGGCGGCGATGGCGAAGGCCAGCGACACCATGAAGGCCACGTTCTGCTTCTCGAAGGCGATCCCCAGCAGCACCGCGATCACGCCCAGCGCCACCGTGGTGATGCGCGAGACCTTCAGTTCGGAAGCGCTGTCGGCCTTGCCCTTCTTCAGCACGGTGGCGTAGAGGTCATGCGACACCGCCGACGCGCCGGACAGGGTCAGGCCGGCCACCACCGCCAGGATGGTGGCGAAGGCCACCGCCGAGATGAAGCCGAAGAACACGTTGCCGCCCACCATCTTGGCCACCAGCACCGCCGCCATGTTGGCCGCGCCGGCGCCGCCCTTGATGCTGCCGGCATCGGCCATCTCCGGGTTGGTCAGCACCATGGTGATGGCGCCGAAGCCGATGATGAAGATCAGGATGTAGAAGTAGCCGATCCAGGTGGTGGCCCAGAACACCGACTTGCGCGCTTCCTTGGCGTTGGGCACGGTGAAGAAGCGCATCAGGATGTGCGGCAGGCCGGCGGTGCCGAACATCAGCGCCATGCCGAAGCTGATCGCGCTGATCGGATCCTTGATGAAACCGCCGGGGCCCATGATCGACAGGCCCTTTGCCGCAGCGCCTGCGCTTTCCTCCGGCGTGGCTGCCGCCGCGGCCGCCAGCTGGGTCTTCACCTGCACGCCCTTGGCGAACAGCGCCTCCGGGCTGAAGCCGTAGTTCGCCAGCACCATGAAGGCCATGAAGGTCACGCCCGCCAGCAGCAGGCAGGCCTTGATGATCTGCACCCAGGTGGTGGCGGTCATGCCGCCGAACAGCACGTAGACCATCATCAGGCCGCCGACGATGACTACCGCGATCCAGTACTCCAGCCCGAACAGCAGCTTGATCAGCGCGCCCGCGCCGACCATCTGCGCGATCAGGTAGAACGCCACCACCACCAGCGTGCCGGAAGCGGCGAAGGCGCGGATCGGGGTCTGGTTGAAGCGGTAGCCGGCCACGTCGGCGAAGGTGAACTTGCCGAGGTTGCGCAGGCGTTCGGCCATCAGGAAGGTGATGATCGGCCAGCCGACCAGGAAGCCGACGGAATAGATGATGCCGTCGAAGCCGCTGCTCATCACCATCGCGGAGATGCCCAGGAACGACGCCGCGCTCATGTAGTCGCCGGCGATCGCCAGCCCGTTCTGGAAGCCGGTGATGCCGCCGCCGGCGGTGTAGAAGTCCGCCGCCGACCGCGTGCGTGCCGCCGCCCACTTGGTGATCCACAGGGTGGCGATGACGAACACGGCGAACATGCTGATCGCCACCCAGTTGGTGGGCTGCTTGTCGACCTGGCCGAGGTCGCCGCCGGCGGCCAGCGCCATGTTGCTGGCCGTCATCGCGGCCAGCGCCAGCGATGCCTTCATCTTCGATGCGTTCATCGGGTGGCGTCCTCCAGGATCTGGGCGGTCAGGCGGTCGTACTCGCTATTGGCGCGGCGCACGTACAGCCCGGTGATGGCGATGGTGAACACGATCACGCCGAACGCGATCGGGATGCCGAGGGTGGTGACGCCGCTGCTGATCGGCCGGGCAAGGAATTCCTTGTCGAACGCGATCAGGCCGATGAAGCCGTAATAGACCACCAGCATCAGGATGGTCAGCAGCCAGCCGAAGCCGTTGCGCTTGCGCTTGAGCGCCTGGTAGGCGGGGTTGGCCTCGATCCGGGCCACCACGGGATCCTGCATGTCGGACATGGCGTTCTCCTTCAGAAGCTGTATTTGACGGTGGCGTGGACGCGGCGCAGGTCGCCGTCCGCGCCGCTTTCCAGTTCGCGGTTGCCCCAGATCAGCTCGGCGCCGACGTCGAGTTTCGGCAGCGGCGAATAGATCAGGTTGGCGTGGAACGACTGCGCGGACTTGGTCACCCCGAAACCGGTCCAGTCGGTGTCGTTGTCCAGCTGCGCGCGCGAGAACATCAGGCTGCCGCGCAGCTTGGGATTGAACACGTGCCGCCACGCCACGAAGCCGGCCAGTACGCCGGTGGGCTCGATGTCGCCGGCGGCGGCGTCGAGGGTGCCGTCCGCGCCCAGCGCGAAACCGACGTAGCGGCCGATGCCGGTGCCGCCGATCAGCATGTAGCGCAGATCGTCCTGCTTGCCGAGGTTGTACTTGCCGGACAGGCTCAGGCCGTAGCCGTTGCCGCTGGCATGGGTGCTGGCGGTGTCGTGGCGCAGCTGGCGGGCGATGCCGGCCACGCTGACGTGCCCGTAGTCGCCCTTGCCGGTCCAGCGCACGGTGATGTCGGGCAGGTTGCCGTCGTCGCTGGTGGTGCGCGCGGTGCCGCGGTAGGCGCCGACCACCGTTTGCGGGTTCTCCAGCGCCACCGAGAACGGCCCGCTGGTGTAGCGCAGCTGGGCCTGGCGCACGAACACCGTGCCTTCGGTGGGGCCGACGAAGTCCACCGCGTCGGGCAGCGCCGCCACGTCCTGGAAGTTGGACCAGGTCTGGCCGGCCAGCCACTTGTCCCAGCTCACGTAAGCCTGACGCAGGGTCACGCCGTGGGTATTGGTGGAGGCCTGGTTGCCGAGGTTGGCCATGCCGCCGCCGAACAGGTCGAACTCCAGGTAGGCGCGCGCCTTGTGGCCCTGCACCTCGCCGTCGCTGGCGAACCAGAAGCGCGAGAACTGCGCGTGGCTGTCGAGGTCGGTGCGCGATTCGTCGGCGCCGCCCACCGGAATCGCGCTGGGCAGGTAGAACATGCGGCCGGCGCTGCCGTCGGCGATCTCGCCGGCGTTGGTGCTGGTGGCCATCGCATCGAGCTTGATGAAGCCGCCGAAGCTGAAGCGCGTGTCCGGATTGCCGCTGGCCAGGATCGGCGCCGACTGGATCTTCGGCTTGCCGTCGGCCTGCGCCACCTGCACGGCGTCGAGCTTGGCCTGCGCCTGCGCCAGCGTGCCCTGCTGCTGGGTGATCGCGGCCTGCTGTTGCTGCTGTGCGCCCAGCAGCGCCTGCACCTGCGCCTCCAGCTGGGCGATGCGGGCTTCCAGTTCCTTTTCTTTGGCGGTCTGCGCGAAGGCCATGCCGGGCAGCAGCAGCGCCGTCGCGATTGCAAGCGCCAACGGCTTGCGGATGGAGCGTGCGTTCATCGTTCCCCTCCCGGAATCAGTGCACGCGGTCGAGGGTGCGGGCAGCCGCGATGCGCGCCTATTCGCCATTGGTCTTAGATCGGGCCGATTTCGACCAAGGTCTAATTTCACTTGCTGCGACGCAGCAGCATTGATGCGGCACACTTGGGAAAAGTGGCAACGCCCGCGTGGCGAATGGGAGAAGCACGATGAGCGACATCTATCCGGTGGAACCGGCTTTCGCGGCACAGGCCAACATCGACCGC
>JANJSW010000099.1 GCA_024711415.1 Thermomonas sp.
GTCGACGTGGCCGTGCGCCTGGGCGTGGACGCCAAGAAGTCCGACCAGCAGGTCCGCGGTTCGACCGTGCTGCCGGCCGGTACCGGCAAGTCGGTGCGCGTGGCGGTGTTCTGCCCGGCCGGCGCCAAGGCTGACGAAGCCATGGCTGCGGGCGCCGACGTGGTCGGCATGGACGAGCTGGCGGAGAAGATGATCGCCGGTGACCTGAACTACGACGTGGTCATCGCCACCCCGGACGCGATGCGCGTGGTCGGCAAGCTCGGCCAGGTGCTGGGCCCGCGCGGCCTGATGCCGAACCCGAAGGTCGGCACCGTGTCGCCGAACCCGGCCGAGGCGGTCAAGAACGCCAAGGCGGGCCAGGTGCGTTATCGCACCGACAAGGCCGGCATCATCCACTGCACCATCGGCAAGGCCAGCTTCGAGAACGATGCGCTGAAGGGCAACCTGCAGGCGCTGCTGCTGGACCTGATCAAGGCCAAGCCGGCCACTTCGAAGGGCACCTACCTGCAGAAGATCTCGATCAGCTCCACCATGGGCCCCGGCGTGACCGTGGACCAGTCCTCGCTGACCCTGAAGTAATGCTCCACGCCGCGTCGCCCCGGCGGCGCGGTGGTTCGAAATTTTGAAGGCCCCGCTCGAGTCCTCGAGCGGAAGCCGTCAAAGACCGCAGGTGCGGTCCGCGCGTGGCAACGACGGGCAGGGATGCTCACACGGCATGGAATCGCCGTTGCCAGAGGCGGGGTCGCTTAATCCGTATCCGCAAGGGTCGGGCCTGCGTAGATGGTGAAGCCCTTCTGGAAATGTTTTGGATCAAGACAGATCTGGATGGCCACCGCCAGGGATGCCCCGCATCCCCGATGCCATGGACCGGCATCGCCCAGGACCGCCGGCGGCAGGAGCCGCGGGCGGCGTTCAATGTAGGAGTGACTATGGCTCTCAATCTGTCCCAGAAACAGGACGTTGTCGCAGAGGTGGCGGAAGTCGCCGCCAAGGCGCACTCCCTGATCGCGGCCGAGTACGCCGGCACCACGGTCTCGCAGATGACCGCGATGCGCAAGCAGGCCCGCGAGACGGGCGTGTTCCTGAAGGTTGTCAAGAACACGCTGGCCGCGCGCGCCGTCACCGGCACCGAGTACGAAGTGGCGAAGGACTCCCTGGTGGGTCCGCTGCTGTACGCGTTCTCGACCGAGGAACCCGGCGCTGCCGGGCGCCTGATCAAGGAATTCGCCAAGGGCAACGACAAGCTGCAGCCCAAGGTCGTCGTCGTCGGTGGCCAGCAGTACCCGGCCAGCCACGTCGATGTCCTGGCCTCGCTGCCGACCCGTGACCAGGCGCTTGCCATGCTGGCCCGCGTGCTGGCCGAACCGGCGGCGATGTTCGCCCGTGCGGTCAAGGCCGTGGCCGACCAGCAGGGCGGTGGCGATGTCCCGGCGGAAGCCGAGACGCAGGCCGAACCGGCCTGATCCGCGCACGATCCTGACAACGTTCCCATTCATACGAAACATATCCAGAGGTAATTGAAATGTCCCTGACCAACGAGCAGATCGTCGACGCCATCGCCGCCAAGTCGCTGATGGAAGTGATGGAGCTGGTGAAGGCCATCGAAGAGAAGTTCGGCGTCTCCGCCGCCGCCCCGGTGATGGCTGTTGCCGCCGCCGGCCCGGCCGCCGCCGTCGAAGAGCAGACCGAATTCAACGTCATCCTGAAGTCGGCCGGCGACAAGAAGGTCGAAGTGATCAAGGCCGTCCGCGGCATCACCGGCCTGGGCCTGAAGGAAGCCAAGGACCTCACCGAGGCCGGCGGCACCGTGAAGGAAGGCGTGTCGAAGGAAGATGCCGAGAAGATGAAGAAGGACCTCGAGGCCGCTGGCGCGACCGTCGAAGTCAAGTAATCCGCTGTTGCGTCGCCTGGCAGAACACGCTGGCGACCACCGAAGGCTGGGGACGAAAGTCCCCGGCCTTTGGCCGTTGTAGAAGCAACCGTTCCAGAACCGTTCGAGTTGGCAGTCGGAAGTAGCGGGAGAAGGCGTGCTGGTGCCGGCAATACCAGCGACTTCCCACTGCCAGTTTGATATTCCCCCGTTGGCCGCCCGCGGCCGCACATGACGAGGCGCACGCTCCATGACTACCGCCAAACAGTATTCGTTCACCGAGAAGAAGCGCATCCGCAAGGACTTCGGCAAGCGCCGTTCGATCCTGGAAGTGCCGTTCCTGCTCGCCATCCAGGTGGATTCCTACCGCGAGTTCCTGCAGGAGCACGTGGATGCCTCCGCCCGCGACGACAAGGGCCTGCACGCCGCGCTGAAGTCGGTGTTCCCGATCTCCAGCTACAGCGGCAACGCCGCGCTGGAATACGTGGGCTACAAGCTGGGCGAGCCGGCCTTCGACGAGCGCGAGTGCCGCACCCGCGGCCTGTCCTATGGCGCCCCGCTGCGCGTCACCGTGCGTCTGGTCATCTACGACCGTGAATCGTCCACCAAGGCGATCAAGTACGTGAAGGAGCAGGAGGTCTACATGGGCGAGATCCCGCTCATGACCGACAACGGCACCTTCATCGTCAACGGCACCGAGCGCGTCATCGTCTCCCAGCTGCACCGCAGCCCGGGCGTGTTCTTCGACCACGACCGCGGCAAGACCCACAGCTCGGGCAAGCTGCTGTTCTCCGCGCGCGTCATTCCCTACCGCGGCTCCTGGCTGGACTTCGAGTTCGACCCGAAGGACGCGCTGTACACCCGCATCGACCGCCGCCGCAAGCTGCCGGTCAGCGTGCTGCTGCGCGCGCTGGGCTACAACAACGAAGAGATGTTGAACGAGTTCTTCGACATCAACACCTTCCACATCGAGTCCGAAGGCGTGCAGCTGGAGCTGGTGCCCGAGCGCCTGCGCGGCGAGACCCTGGACTTCGACCTGGCCGATGGCGACAAGGTCATCGTCGAGGCCGGCAAGCGCATCACCGCGCGCCACGTCAAGCAGCTGGAAGCCGCCGGCGTCGCCGCGCTGTCGGTGCCGGACGACTACATCCTCGGCCGCATCCTCTCGCACGACGTGGTCGACCCGGCCACCGGCGAGCTGCTGGCCTCGGCCAACGACGAGATCAGCACCGACACGCTGGAGAAGCTGCGCAAGGCGGGCATCGCCAGCGTCGGCACCATCTGGGTGAACGACCTCGACCGCGGCCCGTACCTGTCCAACACCCTGCGCATCGACGGCACCAAGACCCAGCTGGAAGCGCTGGTCGAGATCTACCGGATGATGCGCCCGGGCGAGCCGCCGACCAAGGACGCCGCGCAGAACCTGTTCCACAACCTGTTCTTCACCTTCGAGCGTTACGACCTGTCCACGGTCGGCCGGATGAAGTTCAACCGCCGCCTGGGCCGCAAGGAAGTCACCGGCGCGCCGGTGCTGTACGACGCCAAGTACTTTGCCGACCGCAAGGACGAGGAGTCGGTGCGCCTGCGCAACGAGGCCACCCACAAGTCCGACATCCTCGACGTGATGAAGGTCCTGTGCGAGATCCGCAACGGCCGCGGCGTGGTCGACGACATCGACCACCTCGGCAACCGTCGCGTGCGCTCGGTCGGTGAAATGGCCGAGAACGTGTTCCGCGTGGGCCTGGTCCGCGTGGAGCGCGCGGTCAAGGAGCGCCTGTCGATGGCCGAATCCGAAGGCCTGACCCCGCAGGAGCTGATCAACGCCAAGCCGGTGGCGGCCGCGATCAAGGAGTTCTTCGGCTCCTCGCAACTGTCGCAGTTCATGGACCAGAACAACCCGCTGTCGGAAGTGACCCACAAGCGCCGCGTCTCGGCGCTGGGCCCGGGCGGCCTGACCCGCGAGCGCGCC
>JANJSW010000140.1 GCA_024711415.1 Thermomonas sp.
GTTGTAGATGCCGCCGACGCCGTTCTCGTCGCCGGGATACCAGTTCTGCACCGTCGAGTATTTGATCTCGGCGTCTTCCAGCGCGACCAGCTCGACCACGGCGGCGTGCAGCTGGTTCTCGTCGCGCTGCGGCGCGGTGCAGCCTTCGAGGTAGGACACGTAGGCCTTGTCCTCGCAGATGATCAGCGTGCGTTCGAACTGCCCGGTGTGGCCGGCATTGATGCGGAAGTAGGTGCTCAGCTCCATCGGGCAGCGCACGCCCTTGGGGATGAATACGAACGAGCCATCGGAGAACACCGCCGAGTTGAGCGCGGCGAAGTAGTTGTCGCCCACCGGCACCACGGTGCCGAGGTACTTCTTCACCAGCTCCGGGTGGTTGAGGATGGCGTCGCTCATCGAAGTGAAGATCACCCCGACCGCGGCCAGTTCCTTCTTGAAGGTGGTGCCGACGCTGACCGAGTCGAATACCGCGTCCACCGCCACCCCGGCCAGCTTGGCGCGCTCGTGCAGTGGCACGCCCAGCTTGTCGTAGGTGTCCAGCAGTTCCTTCGGCACCTCGTCCAGCGACTTGTACTTCGGGCCCTTGGGCGCGCTGTAGTAGCTCAGCGCCTGCAGGTCGATCGGGCCGATCTGCAGCTTCGCCCAGTCGGGCTGGCGCATGGTCAGGAAGTGGCGGTAGGCCTCCAGCCGCCACTCGGTCATCCATTCCGGCTCGTGCTTCTTGGCCGAAAGCGCGCGGATGATGTCCTCGCTCAGGCCCGGCGGCAGCGAATCGGTTTCGATGTCGGTGATGAAGCCGGCGTCGTACTTGCGCCCCAGCTGGGCGTGGATCTCGGCGTTCTGCGGTTCGTTCATGGGGGTGTTCCTCAGGCCGGCGTCAGGCGGGCGGCGATGCGCCCGCGCGCGGGTCGTTGCGGTGGTTCCAACATCTGCGCCAGCGAGACGTTGCCCAGCGCTTCGGCCACCACGTCGTTGATGCGGCGCCAGTTGGCGCGCACGCCGCAGCTGTGCTCGATCCCGCACTGGCCGCTGGGCACGCTGCATTCGGTCATTCCCAGCGGGCCTTCCATCGCTTCCACGATTTCGACCAGGCTGATCGCCTCGGCCGGACGGGCAAGCCGGTAGCCGCCGTTGGCGCCGCGGAAGCCTGCCACCAGCCCGGCGGCGGCCAGCGGCTTCAGCACCTTGGCCACGGTGGGCGCTTCCAGCCCGGAACGTTCGGCCAGCTCCGGCGCGCTCAGCACCGCATCCGGCCGCGCGGCGAGCACGGTCATGACAACGGTGGCGTAATCGGTCAGCCGGGTGACGCGGAGCATGGCGGGGCGGGGTGGGGGGGGAATCTGGACTGAAATTGTACGTTTTGGCGCCGCCGCCGCCAAGTTTCAGCGCCTGACCTGCATCAAGACGCGCTGGATCCACGCCGAGACGGCGTCGGTATAGGCCGATGGCCGGCCCAGGCTGTCGTTGATCTCCGAATGCGACAGCGCTTCCGGCAGGACCTGCATCGGCACCTGCAGGCTGGCAGCGCGGCCGGAGAACTTGCGGGCTTCGGCGCAGGGCGCGGTGGGGAAGCGCCGGGTGCTGGAACAGACCAGCAGCATCGGCAGCGCGCTGCGCCCCAGCTGCTGCTGCGGCGATGCCGACGCCCAGAAGGCCGGATCACTGCCGAAAGCGTCCCGGTAGAGCTGCGGCAGGCGCGGCTGGCCCATCAGCGCGGGGACATCCAGCGCGCCGCTGTCCAGCGCCACCACGCCGAGCGGGCGGTGCGCGCCGGCTTGCCGCAGCAGGCCTTGGGGATTGCTGCCCAGCAGGGCCACCAGGTGCGCGCCGGCGGAATGGCCCATCAGCACCGTTTTCGCGGGATCGGCCTGCCACTTGCGGGCGTGACGCTGCACCGAAGCCAGTGCGGTGGCCACTTCGCCGGCCTGCACCAGCGGATCGGCATCGGGTTCCATCCGGTAATTGGCGGACACGAACACGAAGCCGCGCTGCAGCCAGTACGCCGCCTTGTTGCCGGCGACGTTGGGCATGCGTTTGTCGCCACGGCGCCAGCCGCCGCCGTGGACCATGAACAGGATGGGCGCGCCCGGTCGCGCATGGGCCGGCAGGTAGACGTCGTAGCGCTGCCTTGGATCCGGGCCATAGGCGATATCGCGTTCGACGCGCACGCCCGGCGGCAGCGGCGCGCGTTCGTCACGCCCGGCGGCTTCGGTTTGCGGCTGCATCCGCTGCTGGATGCGTTCGCTCAGTCGCTGTTGTGCCGACGCCGCCGGGGCGGCGGCCGTGGCGATGAGGCAGAGTGCAAGCAGGCCGATGGCGATGGGGAGGCGCTGGGACATGGCGGGCGTTCCTGCGTTGGGGACACAGCGGCAACGCATCGACGCCAACGGCGGTTGACGCGGGTGGCACGCAGCTTCCCCGGGTGACAGCTGTCAGCCGCGATGGCTGACGACGTTCCCTGCCGTCGGCAACGCCGCTGCGGAAAATGGGCCATGTCCAATCCGGACGCAGGAGAGCCCCATGCAGACCCAGACCCGATCCCGCACGGCATTCGCCGACCAGCTGCAGGCCAGCGTGGGAGATCTGGTGGAGCGCGCGGCCCGCGCCGCTCCCGGTCCGGAGCGCTCGCGGCTGCTGCGCTGGCTGCTGGTGGGCGGCGCTCTGTTCCTGCTCTGGCGGGCGGCGCGCAGCGCGAAGAAGTTGTTCTGGACGCTGTTCGGCATCGGCATGGCGCTGTACTGGAGCGGCGCCGCCGGCTGGCTGCTGCGCTGACTGGCACTGCCGCGGGGCGATGACGGGTGCACGCGTCGACCGGTTGGACACGCGGTGACGGGAACGGCGCGGCTGGGCACAATGGTCTTTCCCCAAGCCGCGCCGCACCGATGCCGAAGAAGATCGCCACCCGCAAGTCCGCCATCCACGGCAACGGCGTGTTCGCCGCGCTGCCGATCGACAAGGGCGAGCGCCTGATCGAATACAAGGGCCGCCGCCGCACCCACGACGAGGTGGACGCGGGCGACAGCGGCGACATCGAGAGCGGCCACACCTTCCTGTTCACCCTCAACGAGGACTGGGTGATCGATGCCAACTTCGAGGGCAACGACGCGCGCTGGATCAACCACAGCTGCGCGCCGAACTGCGAGGCGGTGATGGTCGAGGACGAGGCCGATCCGAAGAAGTCGCGCGTGTTCATCGAGGCGATCCGCACCATCCAGCCGGGCGAGGAACTGACCTACGACTACGGCATCACCCTGGCCGAGCGCCACACCCCGCGGCTGAAGAAGATCTGGGCCTGCCGCTGCGGCTCGAAGGACTGCACCGGCACGATGCTCAAGCCCAAGCGCTGAGCGCCGGTGCGTTGCACGCCTGCGATGCGCAGGCGTCGGTTTGCGCCGCGAGGCGGTCGCCCTACTGCTTCGCCAGCGTCGCGCGCTCGATCCGCCAGTCCGGGTTGCCGCCCTCGACCATGCTGCGATGCAGGACGTAGCGGCCGGCGTAGCGATCGACGCGGCCGTCCTGCTGGGTGATGTCCAGCTTCACCGGGATTTCGATGAAGCGCTGGCCGGCGCCCGCGTCGACGGGCCCCGGCGCGCCGATCTCGACGCTGACGCCAGTGGTGCCGGCGAGGCCGTCGGGGAACTGTGCGGCCGCTTGCGTGTTCTGCCGCCACAGCGCATGCGCGCGAGCGAGGTCGCGGGCATTGATGGCGGCGTAGTAATCGCGCAACACCGCCACCGCGGCTTCGGCCCCGGGCTCGTCCTGCGCGATGGACCCGTCGCCGGCCGGTGGTGCCATGCCGTCGGTGGGCGTGGTCGGAGCGGTCACGGCCTCCTCGACACGACCGGGGTCGGGCGTCGAGGGGCCGGGCGCGGGCATGCCGGTCGCCGACCCGCCGGTCGCCTCCGGCTTGGGCAACCCTTCTTCGGCGACGGTGGCGCCGTCATCGGTGGATTTGCGGTCGCCACAGGCGACCAGCAGCGTGGCCAGCAGCAGGGCGGAAAGGATGCGGAAACGGTGCATGGGGTGATCCGGGAGCGGATGCGCACACGATAGCGCGCATCCGTGAACCCGACTGCGATGGAGCGCTCAATCCTCGTCGTGACGGGGTTTGTACGCCTCCGCCAGCTTCTTCTGCAGCGGCGCCGGCACCGGTTCGTAGTGGCTGAAATCCAGCGCGTAGCGGCCGCGCCCGGCGGTGGCCGATTTCAGCTCCGCGGCATAGCCCTCCAGTTCCGACAGCGGCACCTGCGCGCGGATCAGGATCTCGCCGCTGCGCAGGGTGTCGGTGCCGCTGATGCGGGCACGCTTGGACGCCAGCCCGCCGCTGACATCGCCCATGTGCTGTTCGGGTGCGCTGACTTCCAGCTCGACGATTGGTTCCAGCACCTGCGGCTGCGCCTTGCCGATGGCATCGAGGAAGGCGCGCTTGCCGGCGGCGATGAAGGCGACTTCCTTGCTGTCCACCGGGTGGTGCTTGCCGTCATAGACCACCACCCGCACGTCCTGGATGGGAAAGCCGGCCACCGCGCCGCCAGCCAGCACCTGGCGCACGCCTTTTTCCACCGCCGGCAGGAACTGCCCGGGAATGGTGCCGCCCTTCACCTCGTCCACGAACTCGAAGCCGCCGCCACGCGGCAGCGGTTCGACGCGCAGGAACACCTCGCCGAACTGGCCGGCGCCGCCGGTCTGCTTCTTGTGCCGGTGGTGGCCCTCGGCCCGACCGCTGATGGTTTCGCGGTAGGCGATGCGCGGCGGATGGGTGTTGACCTCCACCCCATGCTTGTCCTTCAGCCGGCGCAGCATGATCCGCAGGTGCAGGTCGGACAGGCCGCGGATCACCGTTTCGTTGGTCTCTTCGTTGTGCTCGACCGCGAATGCCGGATCCTCTTCGGCCAGCTTGTGCAGTGCGGTCGCCAGCTTCTGTTCCTGGCCCTTGCTGGCCGGCTCCACCGCCAGCCCGAACATCGGTTTCGGGAATGCCATCGGCGCCAGGTGGATGTGGTCCTCGTCGTGCGAATCGTGCAGCACCGCATCGAAATGCAGCTCGTCGATCTTCGCCACCGCGGCGATGTCGCCGGGGATGGCCTGACTGATCTCGATATGGTCCTTGCCCCTGAGCCGGAACAGGTGCGCGACCTTGAAGGGCTTGCGGCCGTCGTCGACGAACAGCTGCATGTCCTTGCGCACCGTGCCCTGGTAGACGCGGAAGACGCCCAGCTTGCCGACGAAGGGGTCGTTGACGATCTTGAACACGTCGGCGATGACGTGCGCATCCGGGTCGGGGCGCGCCTCGACCGGCTGCGCATCGTGGCCATGGCCCTTCACGAACGGTGGCGGGTTGGCCTCGCCGGGATGCGGGAACAGGGTTTCGGCAATGTCCAGCCATTCCGGCAGGCCCACGCCGCTGCGCGCGGAGACGAAGCACACCGGCACCAGATGGCCTTCGCGCAGGCACTGCTCGAAGGCATCGTGCAGTTCCGCGCCGGACAGGCCGCCCTCGCCGACGTCGAGATAGTGGTCCATCACGGTTTCGTTGATCTCCACCACCTGGTCGATGATCTTCTGGTGCCAGTCCGCCACCGCGCCCAGGTCGCTGTCGCCCTGCTGGTTGCGGAAGCAGTCGACCACCCGCGCGCCGCGGTCGGCCGGCAGGTTCAGCGGCAGCAGCTCGGGGCCGAACTCGATCCGCAGCAGATCCAGCAGCGCGGCCAGGTCGTGGCCGGCGTGGTCGATCTTGTTGACCACGATGGCGCGGCACAGGCCGCGCTGCTTCGCGTATTCCATCATCCGGCGGGTGCCGTGGCCGATGCCGGTGTCGGCATCGACCACGATCGCCACGGTTTCCGCCGCCGCCAGCGCACCCAGCGCGGGGCCGCGGAAATCGGGGTAGCCGGGGGTGTCGAGCAGGTTCAGGTGCAGGCCGCCGCGATCCACGCTGGCGATGCCGGCGTCGATGGAATGGCCGCGTTCGCGTTCAAGCGGATCGAAATCGGACACGGTATTGCCGCGCTCGACGTTGCCTGCCGTCTGGAGTGCGCCACCGGCATGCAGCAGGGCTTCGAACAGGGTGGTTTTGCCGGCGCCGGGGTGGCCCGCCAGGGCCACGTTGCGGATCTGCTGGGTCGAATAGGACATGAGCCCGTTCCTCCTTCGCGTGCGAATGGACGTGGCGTCATGGCTGTCCGCGCTTCGCGCCGGAGCGGTGGGCGCTCGGCGGGCGGTCATGGCGGGCGTTCACCTTAGCGCAGCCACGGCGATTGTCCTCTTGCGCTGCAGCATCGGGCGGGTGGCTGTCGCGCCGCTAAACGCATTCGCCCGCGCCTGCCCGGTTCAGCTTCGCGTCAAGCATGTCTGCGCAATGTGCAAACCGCGCCGGCCCTTTCCCTTTCCCGGCGACCGGAACCTGCCATGAAGCGCCTCCTTGCCAGCCTGCTCGCCCTCGGCCTCGCCGCCGGCGGCAACATCGCCTTTGCCCAGTCCGCAGGCTACGGCCGCCATGACGGCACCGGTTACGCCGAGGGCGACCGCTATTACGACTATGCGCGGGTGATCCGGGTGGATCCTGTTCTGGGTGGCAGCGGCTACCGCCAGACCTATGGCAGCGATCGCCGCTGCTACGAAACCACCACCGCCGGCGGCTATGGCTACGGCGGCTATCGCGACGACGGCCGCTACGATGGTTACGACGGCCGCTACGACCGCCGCTATGGCGGTTACGACGGCCGCAGTGGCTACGGCAGCGAGACCGGGCGCAATGTCGCCACGGTGGTCGGCGGCATTGCCGGCGCCGTGCTGGGCAGCAAGGTCGGCGGCGGCAGCGGCACCTACGCCGCGGCGGCAGTGGGTTCGATGCTCGGTGGGATGGCCGGGCGCGAGATCTATGACCAGAGCCAGCGCGGTCGCCGGCAGGTCGGCACCGTGCGGGTCTGCGATCCGGAGCCGGTGCGCGGTGGCTACCCGGGCTCGGGTTATCGCGATGGCGGTGCCGGCGGTTACGACGTGACCTACGAGTACAACGGCCGACGCTATACCCGGCGCATGGACTATCACCCGGGCGAGCGCGTGCGCGTGCTGGTCGGGGTGGAGCCGCAGTAAGCGCCTTCGTCGTGCGCAGGGAGAAGGGGCCTGGCGGCCCCTTCTTCGTTGGTGCCGATGACGGGATGCGCCTTCAGCGCGTGGCCGCAGCGACCTCGGTGCGGCGGCTGACGTGGCGCGGCACGCCCTGTTCGTCCAGCAGGTGCTCGATGCGGCTGAACACCTCCGCGCGCGAAAAGGGTTTCTTCATGAAATCGTCGGCGCCGATGCGCTGCACGTAGAACTGTTCGGTGGCCTGGGCATTGCCGCTGATCATGATGATCGGCACGTCGCGGGTCGCCTCGTCGCGGCGGAGTTTGCGCAGCGCGCTGAAGCCGTCGATGCCGGGCAGGACGATGTCCAGGAAGATCAGATCCGGGTGTTCGCGGTGGGCGATCTCCAGCGCGCTCTCGCCGTCATAGGCCACCAGCACTTCGAAATGGTTCTGCAGCAGCATCCGCTTGAGCAGGGCGACGATGGTCGGCGAATCGTCGACCACCAGGATGCGGGTGCCAGGGCGGGCATTGCGGCGCTCACGCTCGCGCCGCTCGTGGATGCCGCCGTTGCCGCCCTCGCTCTCGCCATCGCCTGCACCGGCCTGCGGTCGTGGCGGCTGTTCCGCATCGTCCGCGTGTTGCGCCTGCCGGGCGGGCGGGGGGGGCGACTCGCCCACCGGCGGGCGGCTGCGCTTGAACAGGTCGAAAAATCCCACGCTTCAGCTTCCCCAGGTTGTCCCCCGGGGCATCTTACCGTGAACCCCGCCGGCTCAACGGCGGGCGTGGGCGTCCTCGGCCAGCGCGCACAGGGCGAACAGCCGCGCCACTTTTCCCCAGGCCAGCGCGCCGGCAATGGCGCAACCCAGCAGCGTCGCCAGCACGAAACCGCCCATGCCGCTGGCGTCCACCCGCTGGCGCAGCGCCACCGCGGCCAGCGCCAGCAGCAGGCTGCACAGCGTCGGCAGCAGATAGGCGGAAAGCACCGCGAGTGGACGCCGGCACAGCAGTTTCATCCCGCGCCACCACGCCTTGAACGCCGAGCGCAGCCGCGCATCGGCGGCCAGCCAGCCGCGCCCGGCCTCGAGGCCGGCGTGCGCCAGCAGCAACAGCAGACCGCCGACCGCCAGCGCGATGTTGCGGCCCTGCTCGACATCGGCGGCGACGATGGCGCCCTCGCGCAGCTTTTCGTTCATCCCCACGCCGGCCACCAGGATCGCCGCGGCGGCGCCCAGCGGGAACACCGACCACAGCAGCAGGCGCAGCATCGGGCCGTATTCGCCGATGCCGCCGCGCAGCAGCTCGCCGAAGCGCAGCGGGGTGGCGCTGCGTGCGGCGACCACGGTGGCGCCGGCCAGCAGCGGCGACAGCAGCAGCATCAGGATCGCGCTGTTCCAGATGCCTTCGGACAGCACCGCTCGCGGTGCGCCTTCCGCAACCAGGCTTTCGATCAGCAGCATCGGCGCGGAACCGGCGGCGATGGCGGGCGCCTGCAACGAGTGGTCGAACAGGCCGCCCAGCCAGCTCCAGACCGGCAGCGTGGCGAGCAGGGCGGCGCACAGGGCGGCAACCACCCAGAGCAGCAGGAGGCGCCACTGCAGGGCGCCGGCAAGGGCGCGGGGCAGGGCGGAGCGGGCACGCAGCGGACGATTGGTGATGTTCATGGCGCGCCTCAGATGGTGGCCAGCAGGGCGAAGAAGGACTGCAGCAGGGCGGTGAAATCGCCGAACCAGCGGCGTGCCGCGGCCGGCTGCGCCTCCAGCGTGCGGCTGTCGTTGAGCCGGTTGGCATCCATCGGCAGCAGCCCCTGCGGGTCCAGCTGGGCCGAGGTCGCCTTGGCGCGGGTGGTCACCACGAAGCGCTGCCAGCTGTCCTGCGCGGTGACTGCGAAGTCGCGGTGGCTGCCGTCCGCGAAATGGATGCGCAGGGTCTGCGGCGGCTTGACCGCGTCGCGGCGCACCACCACCACGGTGCGATACGGGAAGGCGCCTTCGCCGTCCTTCGCCTTCGGATGCTTGTCCTTCCAAGCCTTGCGGCGCTTGTCGATGGCCTTGTCGATGGCCTTGCCATCGACCAGCACCGGCTTGCCCTTGTAGTCGTGGTAGCCGGGCAGCGGCAGTACCTCGCGGCTGGACAGGCTTTCGATACGGTCGTCGGTGCGGCCGGTGCCATAGAAGTAGGCGTCGAACGCGCCGTTGACGATGGCCGGCTTGCCGGTGCCTTCGGCCAGCGCCTCGCGCAGGTCGGCCAGCGAGGGGTGGCGGAACTTCCAGCGCTCGTAATAGAGCTTCATCGCCCGTTCCATCGCCGGCGTGCCCACCATCGCCTCGATCTGGCGCATGGCGGTGGCGGTGCGCGAATACACGGTGCCGTAGCTGCCGCTGGACAGGCGCGCCCACGAGTTGCGGCCCAGCGGGTCGGCCGGGTCGGACAGGCTGGCGCCCAGCCGTTCCATGTCGAACGGCTTGATCCGGGTACCGATGCCGAGCCAGCGCGTCCACGGGCGTTCCAGCGCCAGGTCCTGCCCGCGCGCGGTCATCATCCGCTGGTCCCAGTACTCGTTCATGCCCTCGTCGAGCATCGGTTCCTCGAACTCGTTGGAGGCGAGGATCCCGTAGAAATAGCCGTGGCCGAATTCGTGCACGGTGACGAAGTCCAGCGCGAAGCGGCCGATGCTGCCCGGCTCCACCATCTTGGTGCTGTCGGCGGTGAAGAAGGTGGGGTATTCCATGCCGCCCGCTTCGTCGGCGCCGTAGGGCGGCACCACCGCGGTCACGGTCTTGTAGGGGTACGCGCCGAGCGTCTTCGAGAAGTAGTCGAGCGAGTCGATGGTGGCCTGCAGGACGGGCTCGGCGTTGGAGGCGTAGTCCGGGGTGTACAGCACCTTGACCTCGACCGGGCCGCGCGGGCCCTGCCAGGTCTTCACCATCGGCTTGGCGTAGCGCTTGTCCGCGGTCCAGGCGAAGTCGTGGACGTCGTGCTGGACGTAGCGGTGGGTGGTCTTGCCGGCCTTGCTGACCGGCGTGCCGACCTGCTGGCCGGTGGCGCCGACGGTATAGTCCTTCGGCACCGTCAGGCGCACGTCGTAGCTGCCGAAATCGGCGAAGAACTCGCTGTGCAGGTGGAACTCGTGCGCGTTCCAGCGCGGCGCGGTGGCGCCGCGCTCGCCCGGCAGTTCCAGCACGCCGATCTTCGGGAACCACTGCGCCACCAGGTGGAAGCTGCCGTAGTAGCCGGTGCGGGCCACCACCCGTGGCAGCTGGTCGAAGAAGTCGATGTCCAGCGTTGTGGTCGCGCCCGGCGCCACCGGTTGCGGCAGGTCGATGCGGACCACGCTGCGGTCGGTCTTCGGTCCGCCGTCCGGCTGCACGAAGGTCCACTTCGCCGGCGCGCCGTTCTGCACCACCTTGTCGAGACGGATGTAGCCGAACTCGCCGTCCTTGGTGGCGACGTTGCTGCGGAAGCCGGTGCTGCTGGCCCGCTGCTCGGTCATGAAGGTGCTGCCGGGGCCGTCGAAGCCGTTGAGGTACAGGTGCACGTAGACGCTGCACACCGGCTGCGCGCTGCGGTTGCGCCAGCTCAGCTGCTGCTTGCCGCGCAGGGTGTGCTTGACCGGATCCAGCTCGGCGTCGATGGAATACGAGACCACGCGGTCCGACAGGGTGGCGGCGTCGACCTTGCGCGGGCCACCCCAGGCGTTGGCGGCGCTGGGGGTGCGCACCGCGCCGGCGTCGGCGGCGGCCAACGGGATGGCGGGGCAGGTGGGGGCTGGAGCGACGGGCGCGGCGGCGGGGGTTTTGGCCAGCAGGGGAACCGATGACAGCGCGAGCAAGGTGGACAGGGCGATCACGGCCCGGTGGCTGTGCATGGGGTCTCCGGTGGAATGCGGGCAAGGTTGCCAACACGATGTGCGAAGCGCCGGGACGTGGCAACATGCCGGTAGTCACGGCCGACGGGGAGGCAGGCATGACGATCCATCAGGGCAGCTGCCATTGCGGCGCGATCGCCTTCACCATCGAAGGTCCGATCGAGGCGGCCATCGACTGCAACTGCTCGCTGTGCCGACGCCGCGGCGGCCTGCTGGCGTTCTTCCCGCGCGAGGCGCTGGTGCTGCGCACGCCGGAAGCCGACATGGCGACCTATACCTTCAATACCCATGCGATCCGCCATCACTTCTGCACGACCTGCGGGGTGGCGCCGTACAGCGAGGGCATCGATCCGAGGAGCGGCGAACCGATGGCGGCGGTCAACCTGCGCTGCCTGCCCGACCTCGACCTGGCGACCCTGAAGGTCGTCGCCTACGACGGCGCAAGCCGGTAACGGCCGGGCGACGAGCCGCAGACATGGCATGGGGGCAGGCATGGAAACATTGATCGCGCCGGCCCCGGACGCGGATATCGGGGCCGCGCTTGCGCACGCGCTGCGCCTGCTGGAGGCCGATCCGGCGCTGGCCGCGGAGCAGGCTCGCGAAGTGCTGGCGGCCGCGCCCGGGCACCCCGGCGCAGAGCTGGTGCTTGGCATGGCCGATGCCGCGCGGGGCGATTTCGACGCCGCGCAGCAGCGGCTCGACCGGCTGGCGCGCGCGCAGCCGCGCTCGGCGATGACCTGGCTGGAACTGGCGCGGGCACGGGCCGGTGCCGGTCGGCGGGTGGACGCGCTGGCCTGCGCCGAACGCGCGGTAGCGCTGCAGCCGGTCCTGCCGGGTGCGTGGCTGGCGCTGGCCGACCTGC
>JANJSW010000187.1 GCA_024711415.1 Thermomonas sp.
CCCCGCGCTTCCTCGACGTCGGGCGCTATCCGCAGGCGCGTTTCGTCTCCACCCGGGTGGAGCGGCTGGAAGGCAACCGCGGCACTGTCTGCGGCGATTTCACCCTGCGCGACGTCACCCGTCCGCTGTGCATGCAGTTCAAGCTCAACCGCATCGCCCGCTATCCGCTGCCGCCGTTCCGCCACACCGCGGGCTTCTCCGCAACCGCCACGCTCAGGCGCAGCGACTTCGGCATCACCGCCTGGCGGTCGTTGATCGGCGACGAGATCGCGCTGCGCATCGAAGCCGAGCTGACCCGCAGCCGCGGCGACGACAGTCGCGACATGCCTGCCGCCAAACCCGCAACCCACTGACCGACCTTGCGAGAATCCACATGCCGCTGAAGAACACGCACGACCGATGGAGCGGCGTCAGCCAGCTGCTGCACTGGCTGATCGCGATCCTGATCCTGGCGATGGCCTGGCTGGGCCTGACCATGGGCGACTTGCCCAACGGCCCGAACAAGATCGCCACCTATGCGCTGCACAAGTCGATCGGCCTGAGCATCCTCGCGCTGGTGGCGCTGCGGCTGCTGTGGCGTCTGTACGCCGGCGCACCGGCACCGGTGGCGGGCACGCCGCGCTGGCAGGAACGCATCGCCGGCGTGACGCACGTGGCGCTGTACGCGCTGCTGCTGGTGCTGCCGTTGAGCGGCTGGCTGTTGAACTCCGCCGCCGGCTTCCCGCTGCAATGGTTCGGCCTGTTCAACCTGCCGGCGCTGGCCGGCCGCGACGAAGCCCTGCACGCGCTCGCGGAGCAGGCGCACGAACTGCTGTTCTGGGTGCTGGCCGGGCTGGTGGTCCTGCATGCCGCCGCCGCACTGCACCATCACCTGTTCCTGGGCGATGCCACCCTCGCCCGCATGCTGCCGCGCGGCTGGCTGCGCGCCGGCGCCCACGCGAAACCGGAGAATCCCGATGCGTAACCCGATGCACAAGTTGCTGCTGCCGGCGCTGCTGGCCCTGTCCATCCCGGCCGTCGCCGCCGACTACGTGCAGGCACCCGGCTCGACCCTGGCGTTCGCCGGCAAGTACCAGGGCGAAGTGTTCGTCGGCCGTTTCCCGGGCTTCTCCACTCGCCTGTCGTTCGACCCGCAGAAGCTGGACGGATCGCGGCTGGAAGTCACCATCCCGATGGCCAGTGCCACCACCCGCAACGCCGATTACGACGGCGAGATGCGCGGCGCCGCGTTCTTCGATGCGGCGAAGTTTCCCCAGGCCACCTACGTGGCCACGCAGTTCCGTGCGCTGGGCGGCAACCGCTACGCCGCCGACGGCACCCTCACCCTGCGCGGCGCCAGCAAGCCGGTAACGCTGACCTTCGAATGGACGCAGGGCGAAAACCCGGTGCTGTTCGGCCGCGCCGCGGTGCAGCGGCTGGACTTCGGCGTCGGCGGCGGGCAATGGGCGGATACCGGGCTGATCCCCGATGCCATCGCGGTGAGCACGCGGGTGGTGCTGAAGCCGGCGCCGTAACCGCGCCGCTTGCCCGGCTACGCGCTGCAGAACGCGCGCACGCGCCCGGCGTCGAACGGCCAGTCCAGTTCGGCGCCGCTGTCGTCGTTGCACAGCACCGGCACGCGCAGCCCGTAGCGCGCTTCCAGCGCCTCGTCATCGTCGACGAACACGGTGTCGAACTCCGGAATCCGCGCCACCGCCAGCACCTCCAGCGCCAGGTCGCACAGGTGACAGCGGTCGCGCTGGTAGAGGATCAGGGCCATACGCTCGCGTCCTATGTGCGGAGGTTGCCGGCCTAGAATAGCCACCTCCCCCCGTCCGGCAATCCCCACGCACATGGCCGTTTCCACCTTCGACCTCTACAAGATCGGCATTGGTCCCAGCTCCTCCCATACCGTCGGCCCGATGCGCGCCGCCGCGCGCTTCGTCAGCCACTGGCTGCTGGAGAACGACGTGCTGGCGCGCACCGCGCGGATCCGCGCCGAGGTGTTCGGCTCGCTGGCGCTGACCGGCCGCGGCCACGGCACCGACAAGGCGGTGTTGATGGGGCTGGAAGGCCACTGGCCGAACCAGATCGACCCCGACATCATCCCGCCGGCGCTGGAGCGCATCCGCGCCAGCAAGCGCCTGCGCCTGGGCGGGCAGCACGAGATCGCCTTCGACGAGAAGCGCGACCTGGTGATGAACAAGCGCCAGAAGCTGCCCTTCCACACCAACGGCATGCGCTTCACCGCCTTCGATGCCGATGGCGTCGAGCTGGCCACCCGCGACTACTACTCGGTCGGCGGCGGCTTCGTGGTCAACCAGGACGAAGCCGCGGAGGACCGCATCGTCGCCGACACCACTCCGCTGCCGCATCCGTTCAACAGCGGCGCCGAACTGCTGGCCGAATGCGAGCGCAGCGGGCTGAGCATCGCCCAGCTGATGTTCGAGAACGAAAAGGCCTGGCGCAGCGAGGACGAGATCCGCGAAGGCCTGCGCGAGCTGTGGCAGGCGATGCAGGGCTGCGTGGCGCGCGGCATGCGCGCCGGCGGCACGCTCCCCGGTGGCCTGCACGTGGTGCGACGCGCGCCGGCGCTGCACGCCGAACTGGCGTCGAAGCCGGAAGCCGCGATGCGCGACCCGCTGACCGTGCTGGACTGGGTCAACCTGTACGCGCTGGCGGTCAACGAGGAAAACGCCGCCGGCGGCCGCGTGGTCACCGCGCCCACCAACGGCGCAGCCGGCATCCTGCCGTCGGTGCTGCACTACTACGAGCGCTTCTGCGCCAGCGAGAAAGACGCCGCCGCGCGCGAGCAGGGCATCTTCACCTTCCTGCTCACCGCCGCCGCGATCGGCATCCTGTACAAGGAAAACGCCTCGATCAGCGGCGCCGAGGTCGGCTGCCAGGGCGAGGTGGGCGTGGCCTGTTCGATGGCCGCCGCCGGCCTGACTGCGGCGCTGGGCGGCAGCCCCGGCCAGATCGAGAATGCCGCCGAAATCGGCATGGAACACAACCTCGGCCTGACCTGCGACCCGATCGGCGGGCTGGTGCAGATCCCCTGCATCGAACGCAACGCGATGGGCTCGGTCAAGGCCATCAACGCCAGCCGCATGGCCCTGCGCGGCGACGGCCAGCACAAGGTGTCGCTGGACAAGGTCATCAAGACCATGCGCGACACCGGCCGCGACATGCAGGACAAGTACAAGGAAACCAGCCGCGGCGGGCTGGCGGTCAACGTCATCGAGTGCTGAAAAAGGCGACGGCGATCAAGTCTTCCCCCGTCGGGCCGCTATCGGTTTCGGAGTAATCTCGACCGCACGGGATCCAGGGGGACATCTCGATCGCCTGTCCAACCGCCACCGACCACGCCGCCACGGTCCGCCGCGCCTGCCAGCGCCTGTTGCGGTGCTGGCTGCTGGGCGTGGCGCTGCTGCTGGCCCCGGGGCTTGCCGGTGCGCTGGAAACCGGCAAACCGTTCACCGATTACGTCGTCGACAGCTGGGACGTGAAGCAGGGGCTGCCGCAGATCAGCGTGCTGGCCATGACCCAGGACGCCGACGGCTACCTGTGGTTCGGCACCCAGGCCGGGCTGGCCCGCTTCGACGGCGTGCGCTTCCACCGCTACAACCCGCGCGACACCCTCGGCGTCAACAGCAACATCCAGGCGCTGCTGGCCGACCGCCAGCGACGGCTGTGGATCGGCACCGCGCAGGGCCTGCTGGTGCTGGAGGACGCGCTGCTGGAGCCCATCGAGCGTGAGCTGGAGCGTTGGGGGGGAGCCGGCACATGAGCG
>JANJSW010000198.1 GCA_024711415.1 Thermomonas sp.
CCGCTTCGTGACCCAGAAGGCGTTCGCGATGGGCTTCAAGCCGATCGTCGTGGTCAACAAGGTGGACCGCCCCGGCGCGCGCCCGGACTGGGTGATCGACCAGGTGTTCGACCTGTTCGACAAGCTCGGCGCCACCAACGAGCAGCTGGACTTCCCGATCGTCTATGCCTCCGGCCTGAACGGCTACGCCGGCATGGAAGACACCGTGCGCGAAGGCGACATGACCCCGCTGTACGAGGCGATCATGAAGTACGTGCCGGCGCCGCAGGTCGAGGCCGAAGGCCCGTTCCAGATGCGCATCAGCCAGCTGGACTACAACAACTTCGTCGGCGTCATCGGCATCGGCCGCATCCAGCGCGGCACGCTGAAGAAGAACATGCCGGTCACCGTGATCGATCGCGAAGGCAAGAAGCGCCAGGGCAAGGTGCTGCAGGTGCTGGGCTTCATGGGCCTGGAGCGGATCGAGCAGGACAGCGCGGAGGCCGGCGACATCGTCGCGATCTCCGGCATTTCCGAGCTCAGCATCTCCGACACCGTGTGCTCGATCGACACCCCGGAAGCGCTGCCGGCGCTGACCGTGGACGAGCCGACCATCTCGATGACCTTCCAGGTCAACAACTCCCCGTTCGCCGGCAGCAAGGACCTGTCCGGCGGCAAGTTCCTGACCAGCCGCCAGCTCAAGGACCGGCTGGAGCGCGAGACGGTCCACAACGTGGCGCTGAAGGTCGAGCAGCTCGAGGATGCCGACAAGTTCCTGGTCAGCGGCCGTGGCGAGCTGCACCTGTCGGTGCTGATCGAGAACATGCGCCGCGAGGGCTACGAGCTGGCGGTGTCGCGCCCCGAGGTCATCATCAAGGAAATCGACGGCCAGCTGATGGAGCCGATCGAGCAGCTGGTGGTCGACGTCGAGGAAATCCACCAGGGCGGCGTGATGGAGAAGCTGGGCACCCGCAAGGGCCAGCTGAAGAACATGGAATCCGACGGCAAGGGCCGCGTGCGCCTGGACTACATGATCCCGGCGCGCGGCCTGATCGGCTTCCAGAACGAGTTCAAGACCCTGACCCAGGGCTCGGGCCTGCTGTTCCACGTGTTCGACCACTACGGTCCGAAGGAAACCGGCGCCATCGCCAAGCGCCTCAACGGCGTGATGATCGCCAATGCCGCCGGCCCCACCCCCGCCTATTCGCTGGGCCCGCTGCAGGAGCGCGGCAAGCTGTTCGCCGCCGAGGGCGACCAGGTCTACGAAGGCCAGCTGGTCGGCATCCACAGCAAGGACAACGACCTCACCGTCAACGTCATCAAGACCAAGCCGCTGACCAACATGCGCGCCTCCGGCAAGGACGACGCGATCCAGCTGACCCCGGCCACCAAGTTCTCGCTGGAGCAGGCGCTGGACTTCATCGACGACGACGAGCTGGTCGAGATCACGCCGAAGGAAATCCGCCTGCGCAAGAAGCTGCTGACGGAGAGCGACCGCAAGCGGGCCAGCCGCGCGGCGTAACCCGCGGCCTGCCGCATGAGCGTCTTCCTGGGCTGGCTGCCGGATGCGGCCACGCAGGCCGCGCTGGCCGACCTCCGCCTGCGGGTGGAGGCGGCTTTGCCTGCCGACGCGCCGCGCCACGACTGGCGCAGGCCGGCGCAGTGGCACATGACCCTGCGCTACCTCGGCGAGCGCATCGACGAAGCGCAGCGCGCACGCATCGAATCGGCAATGGCCGGATTCGCGGCCGCAATCGCGCCTGCCGACGCCTCGATCACCGACGCCCAGTACTGGCCGCATGCGCGCGTGCTGGTGGCGAAGATCGACGCCTCACCTGCGCTGAAGGCGCTGTTGAAACAACTGGAAGCCGAGGCGCAAGGCAGCGGTTTCATGAAGGAGCGCGCGCAGACCGCGCACGTCACCCTCGCCTATCTGCCGCGCGGCGCCACGCCGCCGGTGTTGGCCGGCCTCGACGCCAACATCCCGCTCCAGGTCGGGAGGATCGACCTGCTGCAGACAGTTCCGGGCGGCTACGATGCCCTTGCTTCATGGCCGTTGACGGGTTCGCGCACGGCATGAGTACCGGCCCGCACGCCGCCGTCCATGCAGAACGACACCGCGGCCTGCACGCGGTGGCGCTGTTCGAAGCCACCAAGGGCGTGCTGGCGCTGCTGGCCGCGACCGGGATGGAGTGGCTGGGCCCGGCGCCGCTGCAGCGCGCACTGGATGCGCTGCTGGCGCTGCTGCACCTGGATCCCGCGCACGGCAGCCCGGCCTGGCTGGCGCATGCGCTCAATCCCGATGCCGTGCACCTCGCCGCGGCGGTTGCCGTGCTGTACGGCGCGGTGCGCCTTGCCGAGGCATGGGGGCTGTGGCGTGCCAAGGTCTGGGCGTCATGGCTGGGCCTGTCCGCCGTCCTGTACCTGCCGTTCGACCTGTATGCCTTCGCCCTACATCGCCACTGGCTGGAAGCGGCGGCCGTGGTGATCAACCTGGTGGTGGTCTGGGTCCTGGCCCGCGACCTGTTCAAGCGGCGCCACTGAGGCGGATTGCCCGCAGCGCCGGGGCAGGCGATGCTTGCGCCTCCTCCCGGGAGTCCCGCCGATGCGCCACCTGCCACTTGCCCTCGCCCTCGCCACCCTGCTCGGCGCCTGCCAGCCTGCCCCGCAACCCCCCACGAAGGACGCGGCCAAGCCCGCCGCGGGCGCGCCGGCGTTCGCGTTCGAGGAGGCCGGCATCACCGAGTTGCAGCGGCGAATGGCCGATGGCGCGGTGACCAGCCACGCGCTGACCCAGGCCTATCTCGACCGCATCGCCGCCATCGACAAGGCCGGCCCCACGCTCAATTCGGTGATCGAACTCAACCCGGATGCACTCAAGGAAGCCGAAGCGCTGGATGCCGAGCGCAAGGCCGGCAAACTGCGCGGGCCACTGCACGGCATCCCGGTGCTGCTGAAGGACAATATCGACGCCACCCCGATGGTGAATTCCGCGGGCTCGCTGGCGCTGGCGGAACACCGGCCGAAGGCCGACGCCTTCCTGGTCGCGAAGCTGCGCCAAGCCGGCGCGGTGATCCTGGGCAAGACCAACCTGTCGGAATGGGCCAACTTCCGCTCGACCCGCTCCACCTCCGGCTGGAGCGGCCGCGGCGGCCAGACCCGCAATCCCTATGTGCTCGACCGCAACCCCTGCGGCTCCAGTGCCGGCAGCGGCACCGCGATCGCCGCCAACCTCGCCGCCGCCGCCATCGGCACCGAAACCGACGGCAGCATCATCTGCCCCTCGGCGGTGGCCGGGCTGGTCGGCCTCAAGCCCACGGTCGGCCTGGTCAGCCGCAGCGGCATCATCCCGATCTCCGCCTCGCAGGACACCGCCGGGCCTATGACCCGCAGCGTCGCCGACGCCGCCGCACTGCTCACCGCGATCGCCGCGGCCGACCCCGACGACGCGGCCAGCGGCGAGCGCCCGCAGTCGATGCCGCTCGACTACACCGCCCACCTCAAGGCCGACGCGCTGAAAGGCGCGCGGATCGGCGTAGTGCGCAAGCTGACGGGCTACCACCCGGATACCGACGCGGCAATGGAACGCGCTATCGCTGCGATGCAGGCCGCCGGCGCCACCGTGGTGGATGCCGAGATTCCCACGCTTGGCAAATGGGATGCGGCCGAATACGAAGTGCTGCTGTACGAGTTCAAGGACGGCCTCAACGCCTACCTGGCCGGCAGCGGCGCGCCGCACAGCTCGCTGGACGCGCTGATCGCCTTCAACGCGCAGAACGCCACGCGGGAAATGCCGTTCTTCGCGCAGGAGATTTTCCAGCAGGCCAACGCCAAGGGGCCGCTGACCGAGCCGGCCTATCTCGAAGCCCGAGACAAGGCGCGCCGCCTGGCCGGCCCGGAAGGCATCGATGCGGCGCTGAAGAAGCATGGCCTCGACGCGCTGGTGGCGCCGGCGATGTCGCCGGCATGGCCGATCGACCCGGTCAACGGTGATCATTTCCTCGGCGCCGGCTACGGTGCCTCCGCGGTGGCCCGCTATCCCAGCCTGACCGTGCCGATGGGCGAAGTGCACGGCCTGCCGGTCGGCGTGGTGTTCATGGGCACGGCCTGGAGCGAGCCGCGGCTGATCGAGCTGGGGTACGCGTTCGAGCAGGCCAGCAAGGCGCGCAAGCCCCCGCGCTTCCTGCCGACCATCACCACCGCCTCGCCGTAGCCCTCGCCCTGCCGAAGGGTCGCTCCGCCCCTTGCGGAGCGGCCCGGTGGCGCGCCTCTTATTCCCCGATCGCCCCACGCTTTCGCACGATCAGCATCGCGATCTCCAGCGCCTGCTCGTAGTTGAGGCGCGGGTCCACGGTGCTGCGGTAATCGCGCTGCAGGTCCACCTCGGTGAGGTCACGCGCGCCGCCGAGGCATTCGGTGACGTTCTCGCCGGTCATCTCCAGGTGCACGCCGCCCAGGTGCGTGCCCGCCGCCGCGTGCAGGTCGAAGGCCTGCTCGATCTCGCTGCGGATGTTGGCGAAGCGGCGGGTCTTGTAGCCGTTGCTGGTGGACTCGGTATTGCCGTGCATGGCGTCGCAAATCCACAGCACCCGCCGACCCTCGCGCTTCACCGCGTCCAGCAGCGCCGGCAGCTTGTCGGCGATCTGCCCGGCCCCCATGCGATGGATCAGGCCCAGACGGCCCGGCTCGTCGTCCGGGTTGAGCGCATCGATCACCCGCAGTAGTTGGTCGGAAGTCACCGACGGCCCCACCTTGACCGCCACCGGGTTGCGGATGCCGCGGAAATACTCCACGTGCGCGCCATCCAGCGCGGCGGTGCGCATGCCGATCCACGGGAAATGCGTGCTCAGGTTGAACCAGCCGTCGGCACGCGGCACCTGCCGGGTCTGCGACTCCTCGTAGTGCAGCAGCAGCGCTTCGTGCGAGGTGTAGAAATCCACCCGGTTGAGGCTCTGCATGCGCCGGCCGGCCAGCGTCTCCATGAAGCGCACCGCGTCGCCGATGCCGGCCACCATCTTCTGGTAGTCGGCCGCGTGCGGCGACTGGCTGACCCAGCCCAGGCCCCAGTATTCCGGGTGGTGCAGGTCGGCGAAACCGCCGTCGATCAGCGAGCGCACGAAGTTCATCGTCATCGCCGAACGCGCGTGCGCCTTGACCATCCGCCGCGGATCCGGAACCCGCGCCTGCGCGTCGAAATCCGGGCTGTTGACGATGTCGCCGCGATAGGTCGGCAAGGTCACGCCATCGCGCGTTTCGGTGTCGGCCGAACGCGGCTTGGCGTACTGGCCGGCGAAGCGCCCCACCCGCACCACCGGCAGCTTCAGCCCGTGCACCAGCACCAGGCTCATCTGCAGCAGCACCTTGAGGCGGTTGGAGATGACGTCGGACGTGCATTCGGCGAAGGTTTCGGCGCAGTCGCCGCCCTGCAGCAGGAAGCGCTTGCCTTCCTGCGCCTCGGCCAGCTGCTGCTTGAGCGCCAGGATTTCCCGCGACGTCACCAGCGGCGGCAGCGCACGCAGCTCATCACGGGTAGCCGCCAGCGCCTCGGCGTCGGGATAGGTCGGCATCTGCAGCGCGGGCTTGGCGCGCCAGCTCGAAGGCGACCAGTCGGCCGACGGCGCTGCAGCGGGAGGAAAGACGTTTGCGGGATTGGTCGACATCGAGGCGGAACCGGGATCTGCTGCATTGCATCATCACGCGCCGGAACCGCGACCGCAACCGTTACCTGCGGAACCGATGGGAATGACGGCGCAGGAATCCGGCATACAGCGCCCCGAAGCCCAGCACGACGAACCACAGCAGCGCCCACATCGGCATCGACAGGCCGAGGAACTGCCAGTCGATGCTGCTGCAGTCACCGGTTGCCTGCAGCACCTTGCGAGCCGCACCCAGCCACGAGTGCTGCTCGACGATGAAGTTGAGGCCAGGCCCGCAGCTGGGCAGCTCGGGCGGGTTCAGCTGTACCCAGCTGTGGCGACCCGCGTAGCCCATGCCGGCTGCAGCCGCGACGAACGCCAGCACGCCCCACACCTTGCGGGCGCCGGGCGCACGCGGCGCGTGCAGCGCCCCCAGCAGGAACACCAGCCCCAGCGCAGCGAAACAGATGCGCTGGAAGATGCAGAACGGACAAGGCTGGATGCCCAGCTGGAACTGCACGTAGAACGCATAACCCAGCAGCGCCGCGCAGATGATGAAGCCGAACAGGAACTGTTGGCGGAACGACCAGCGGAACGGATTCATGCGTGCGCCTTCGAGGAATCCGTTCGATTATGGCGCAGCCGGCCCGAAAACGAAAAACCCCGGCATTGCCGGGGCTTTTCATCGCAGCGCTGTAGCGGGATTACCCGTTACTCGGCGGCCTGCGGGCGGTCCACCAGCTCGACGTACGCCATCGGCGCGTTGTCGCCGGCGCGGAAGCCGCACTTCAGGATGCGCAGGTAACCACCCGGGCGCTGCGCGTAGCGCGGGCCCAGTACGGTGAACAGGGTGCCCACCGCTTCCTTGTCGCGCAGGCGCGAGAACGCCAGACGGCGATTGGCCACGCCATCGGTCTTGGCCAGGGTGATCAGCGGCTCGGCGACGCGACGCAGTTCCTTGGCCTTCGGCAGGGTGGTGCGGATGATTTCGTTCTTGATCAGCGAGGCCGCCATGTTGGAGAACATCGCGCCACGGTGGGCGCTGGTGCGGTTGAACTTGCGGCCGGATTTCTGGTGACGCATGACGTTGGATTCCTAGAAGGTGGAAGGTTGGATCTGTTGGACTTCGCTGTCGCCATCCAGGCGTTGACGCTGCGGACTGCGGTTGGCCCTGTCCGATCCGTTCCGTGGACCGGAGCGCCGCGGGGTGTGCCCCGTCGGCTGTGTTGCGGAAATCGCGAGTTTCGATGAGAGCCAGTGCGAGAAGCCGGAGCCGCGGCTCGCGCCGCGCTTGCACCCCGGCCCTCGCGCATGGCGCTCGGGCGTTCGTCGCCGCGCGAACTGCCGTTAAGGCAGTTCGCAGCAGCGGCGACTCACCCCATCATGCCGTGGGCGGAAACGCCGGCCGGCGGCCAGTTTTCCAGCTTCATGCCCAGCGACAGACCCTTCTGGGCCAGCACTTCCTTGATCTCGGTGAGCGACTTCTTGCCGAGGTTCGGGGTCTTGAGCAGCTCCACTTCGGTTTTCTGGATCAGGTCGCCGATGTAGTAGATGCTCTCGGCCTTCAGGCAGTTGGCCGAACGCACGGTCAGCTCGAGGTCGTCGATCGGACGCAGCAGCAGCGGATCGACGCCGGTGCTGGCCTGCGGCTTGGCGCCGCGGTCGCGGTGGGTGAAGTCACCGAACACCGACAGCTGGTCGGTGAGGATGTCGGCGGCGGTGCGCACGGCCTCCTCGGCATCGATGGTGCCGTTGGTCTCGATGTCCAGCACCAGCTTGTCCAGGTCGGTGCGCTGCTCGACGCGCGCGGCTTCCACCGCGTAGGCGACGCGGCGGACCGGCGAGAACGACGCGTCCAGCATCAGGCGGCCGATCGTGCGGGTTTCCTCGTCCGGACGACGCCGTGCGGCAGCCGGCTGGTAGCCGAAACCGCGGCTGATGGTGAGGCGCATGTTCAGCGCCACGTCCTTGGTCAGGTTGGCGACCACGTGGTCGGGGTTCAGTACCTCGACGTTATGGCTGGTCTTGATGTCGCCGGCGGTGACGACGCCCGGACCCTGCTTCTTCAGCTCCAGGGTGTCGGTGTCGCCGCTGTGCATGCGGATGGCGACGTCCTTGAGGTTCAACAGGACCTCGAGCACGTCCTCCTGCAGGCCTTCGACCGTGGTGTACTCATGCAGCACGCCATCGATCTCGACTTCGGTGATCGCGAAGCCGGGGATCGAGGACAGCAGCACGCGACGCAGCGCATTGCCGAGGGTGTGGCCGTAGCCGCGTTCCAGCGGCTCGATCACGACCTTGGCGCGGTTGTCGGTGATGCGCTCGATCTGCGGTCCGCGCGGACGCAGGACTTGGGTGGCGGTAACCGTCATTCGTGGTGTCTCCTGCTGGCCTGCGCCGGGGGCGGCGCAGGCCGGTGGCAATGGCTTACTTCGAGTACAGCTCGACGATCAGCGCTTCGTTGATGTCGCTGGGCAGGTCGCCGCGGTCCGGCACGGCCTTGAACACGCCGGCGAACTTGTTCGAATCCACCTCGACCCACGAGGGCGACAGGTTCATCTGCTCGGCAAGGGTCAGGGACTCCTTGACGCGCATCTGCTTCTGGGCCTTTTCGGACAGGGCGATCGCGTCGCCGGCCTTGACGGCATACGACGGCAGGTTCACGGGCTTGCCGTTGACGGTGACGCCGCGGTGGCTCACCAGCTGGCGCGCGGCCGGGCGGGTGACCGCGAAACCCATGCGGTAGACGACGTTGTCCAGGCGGGTTTCCAGCAGCTGCAGCAGGTTCTCGCCGGTGTTGCCCTTCTTGGTGGCGGCCTTCTTGTAGTAGTTGCGGAACTGGCGCTCCAGCAGGCCATAGATGCGCTTGACCTTCTGCTTCTCGCGCAGCTGGGTGGCGTAGTCGGACAGCTTGCCCTTGCGGGCGGTGGCGCCGTGCTGGCCGGGCTTCTGCTCCAGCTTGCACTTGGAATCGAGCGCGCGGGCCGGCGACTTCAGCGACAGGTCAGCGCCTTCGCGACGGGCGAGCTTACAGGTGGGACCGATATAACGAGCCATGTTCTAGTGCTCCCGCGCGTCAGACGCGACGCTTCTTCGGCGGACGGCACCCGTTGTGCGGGATAGGCGTCACGTCGATGATGTTGAGGATCTTGTAGCCGACGTTGTTCAGCGAACGAACGGCGGATTCGCGGCCCGGACCCGGGCCCTTGATGCGCACTTCCAGCGCCTTCACGCCGTAGTCCAGCGCGGCCTTGCCGGCCTTCTCGGCGGCGACCTGCGCGGCGAACGGGGTCGACTTGCGGGAACCGCGGAAACCCGCGCCGCCCGAAGTCGCCCAGCTCAGGGCGTTGCCCTGGCGGTCGGTGATGGTGATGATCGTGTTGTTGAAAGAAGCGTGGACATGCGCGATGCCGTCGGTGACGACGCGCTTGATCTTCTTCTTGGTCTTGGTTGCTGCCGGCTTGGCCATGATGTCTGTTCCTTACTTCTTGATGGCCTTGCGCGGGCCCTTGCGGGTGCGCGCATTGGTGCGGGTGCGCTGGCCACGCAGCGGCAGGCCGCGGCGATGACGCAGGCCGCGGTAGCAGCCCAGGGCCACCAGACGCTTGAGGGCCAGGCCGATTTCGCGACGCAGGTCGCCCGCGACGATGAACGTGCCGACTTCGGCGCGCAGGCGCTCGACTTCCGGCTCGGACAGGTCGCGGATCTTGGTCGACGAGCTGACGCCAGCCGATTCACAGACCTGCTTGGAACGGGTACGGCCAATGCCGTAGATGCTTTGCAGCCCGACCCAGACGTGCTTCTGGGCAGGCAGGTTGACGCCCGCAATACGCGCCATAAGGCGATCTCCGATAAACGAAATGACGCCGAACCGAGAGATTCGACGTGGGAAACGTGAAATTGTAACCCAATCCCGACTTGTCAGGAAGCCAAGGCAAGCCCTGGCCCGGCATGGGGAGTGTGCCCATGCTCCGGCGACGGCCCCGGACTGGCAGCGCCCGACCCTTGCGGGCCCGGCCTGCCCGCGCGCTACTCTGGCGCGCGGATCGGTCCAGGGCCACCCACGCGCGGGATCGTCGCGCGGGTCGCCCATTTGCCGGTTCGCGCGTTCGTCGAACCGGCGGTTGTCACTTGCCCCGCGCCGAATGCCGGGGCGGTTGCGCGGCCCCGCTCAGCGGGTACCACGCCCCTTGAGGTTGGCCTTCTTCAGCAGGCTTTCGTACTGGTGCGACATCAGGTGCGCCTGGATCTGCGCGATGAAGTCCATCACCACCACCACCACGATCAGCAGCGAGGTGCCGCCGAAGTAGAACGAGGCGCCCATCTCGGTGCGCATCACTTCCGGCAGCAGGCAGACCAGCACCAGGTACGCCGAACCGGCGGCGGTCAGGCGGGTCAGCACGCCATCGATGTACTCGCCGGTTGCCTTGCCCGGGCGGATGCCGGGAATCAACGCGCCGGACTTCTTGAGGTTGTCCGCGGTTTCCTGCGAATTGAACACCAGCGCCGTGTAGAAGAACGCGAAGCCGACGATCAGCGCAGCCAGCAGGATCATGTGCAGCGGCTCGCCCGGCGACAGCATCTGGCTGACCTTCTGCAACCACACCGTGGCCGAACTGCCGGACTGGCCGAACCAGGTCGACGCCGTGGCCGGGAACATGATGATCGACGATGCGAAGATCGGCGGGATCACGCCCGACATGTTGAGCTTGAGCGGCAGGAACGAGCTCTGGTTCTGGTAGCCGCCACGGGCGCCCTGGCGACGCGCGTAGTTCACGGTGATGCGGCGCTGGCCGCTCTCCATGAACACAACGAACCAGGTCACCGCCAGCACGATCGCCAGGATGAAGAACACCGTGATCCACTGCATGTCGCCGCTGTTGGCCTGCTGCAGGGTGTTCAGCACCGCGCCGGGCAGGCCGGCGACGATGCCGGCGAAGATGATCAGCGAAACACCGTTGCCGATGCCGCGCTCGGTCACCTGCTCGCCCAGCCACATCAGGAACACCGTGCCGGCGGTCAGCGAGACCACGGCGGTCACCACGAAGCCGAGGCCCGGGCTGTAGACCACCGGAACGCCGCCGCTGGCGCCCTGGCCCTGCAGCGCGATGGCGATGCCGGCGGCCTGGAACACCGCCAGGAACACCGAACCCACGCGCGAATACTGGGTGATCTTGCGACGGCCCGACTCGCCTTCCTTCTGCAGCGCCTTCAGGCTGGGCAGGATCTGCACCATCAGTTGCATCACGATGGACGCGGAGATGTACGGCATCACGTTCAGCGCGAACAGGCTGAAACGTGCAAGCGCACCGCCGGAGAACATGTTGAACATGTCCACCACGGTGCCCTTCTGCGAGTCCATCAGCTGGAGCATCGCCTCGGGATTGACGCCCGGCACCGGGATGAAGCAGCCGATGCGATAGACGATCAGCGCACCGATGACGAACAGGAGGCGCGAGCGAAGTTCGGTGAACTTGCCCGCGCCCATCAGGCCTGCCAATGCTCCAGCACTGCGCGACATGCCGTCCTTACTCCGCCAGCTTGCCGCCGGCCGCTTCGATCGCGGCCTTGGCGCCGGCGGTCGCAGCGATGCCCTTCAGCACGTAGGCCTTGGTGACTTCGCCCTTGGCGACGACCTTGGCGCGCTTGGCGGTGCTCGGCACCAGCTTGGCGGCGCGCAGGGCGGCGAAATCGATTTCGCCGGCCGGCAGCGTGTCGAGCTTGTACAGCAGCACTTCGGCGCAGTCCTTGGCCATCTTCGAGCGGAAGCCGATCTTCGGCAGGCGGCGCTGCATGGGGATCTGGCCGCCTTCGAAACCGGCCTTGATCTTGCCCTTGCCGGAACGCGCGAACGAACCCTTGTGGCCGCGGCCGGCGGTCTTGCCGAGGCCGGAACCGATGCCGCGACCGACGCGGGTGCGCTCCTTGCGGGCGCCGTCAGCGGGCTTGAGCGTATTGAGCTTCATGTGATTACTCCTCCACCTTCACCAGGTAGTGGACCTTGTTGATCAGGCCACGAACCTGCGGGCTGTCCTTGAGTTCGCGGACGCTGTTGAGCTTGCCGAGGCCGAGCGCCTTGACCGACAGGCGGTGGCGCGACTGGGTGCCGCGCAGGCCCTTGACCAGGCGGACCTTGATGGTCTTGTCGTTAGCCATTGACCAGATCCTCCACCTTCTTGCCACGCTTGGCCGCGATCTTGGCCGGGGAATGCATCGACTCCAGGCCCTTGATCGTGGCGCGCACCAGATTGATCGGATTGCGCGAACCCACCGCCTTGGCCAGCACGTTCTTGACGCCGACCGCTTCCAGCACGGCACGCATCGCGCCACCGGCGATCACGCCGGTACCTTCGGAGGCGGGCTGCATGAACACGCGGGCAGCGCCGTGTCCGGCCTTGACCTGATGGAACAGGGTGCCGTTGTTCAGGTCGACCGAGCTCATGCCCTTGCGCGCCTGCTCCATCGACTTCTGGATGGCGACCGGCACTTCGCGCGCCTTGCCATAGCCGAAACCGACCTTGCCGGCGCCGTCGCCCACCACCGTCAGCGCGGTGAAGGTGAACTGACGGCCACCCTTGACGGTCTTGCTGACGCGATTGACGGCGATCAGCTTCTCGATCATGCCGTCATCGACTTTTTCCTCGCGGGGACCGCGATCGCGGCCGCGGGATTCGCGTTGTTCTGCCATTTCGATGTCTCGATTGTTGAGGGGATTTGCGGCTTTGCCGCTTATGGTTGTGGAGTGCTGCGGTTGTTCCGCCATCGCCGCAACCGGCGATGGCGTCCGATGCAGGCCGCATCGGCAGCGGCGGGAAGGACAAGGAGCCGGGGCCCCTCGCCTCAAACCCTTAGAACTGCAGGCCGCCCTCGCGCGCGGCGTCGGCCAGCGCCTTGATGCGACCGTGGTAGCGGTAGCCCGACCGGTCGAAGGCGACGCGCTCGATGCCGGCAGCCTTGGCGCGCTCGGCAATCACCTGGCCCACCTTGGCGGCGGCTTCGGCGTTCTTGCCGTTCTTCAGGCCGGCCATCACGTCGGCTTCGACGGTGGCGGCCGAAGCCAGCACCTTGGCGCCGTCGTGGGTGAACAGCTGGGCGTACAGATGCTGTCCGGTGCGCAGCACCGACAGGCGCGGCACGCCGAGTTCGCGGATGTGTGCACGGGTCGACTTGGCGCGACGCAGGCGGGCGATCTTCTTTTCCATGGTTCTCTTCTCCGAAAGCTGAAGGCTGTGCTTTTCCCGAAGAGTCCGCACGGGGATGTGCGGACTCAGGCGGGGGTGCGCAATTACGCCTTCTTGGCTTCCTTGCGGATGATGGTCTCGTCGGAATACTTCACGCCCTTGCCCTTGTAGGGCTCCGGCGGGCGGTAACCACGGATCTTGGCGGCAACTTCACCCACCAGCTGCTTGTCGGCGCCCGAGACCAGGATCTCGGTCTGGGTCGGCGTGGTGATGGTGATGCCAGCCGGCGGCGCGAACAGCACGGGGTGGGAAAAACCCAGCGACAGGTTCAGGTCCTGGCCCTGCATGGCGGCGCGGTAACCGACGCCGACCAGCTCGAGCTTGCGCTCGAAGCCGGCGCTGACGCCGTGCACCATGTTGGCGACGATCGCGCGCAGGGTGCCGGCCATCGGCACCAGCGAAGAGTCGCTGGCCGACAGCAGCGCCTGGCCGTCTTCGATCCGGACTTCGACGCCGGCCGGCTTGGCGATGCTGAGGGTGCCCTTCGGGCCCTTCACGCTGATGGAGTCCGGCTGGACACTGACTTCGACGCCCTTGGCGAGGGCGACGGGCTTCTTGGCAACTCGGGACATGTTCGTTACTCCCTTAGGCCACGATGCACAGGACTTCGCCGCCGACGCCCTGCTGGCGCGCCTGCGAGTCGGTCATGATGCCCTTGGAGGTGGAAACGATCGCCACGCCGAGTCCGTTCAGGACCTTCGGCAGCGCATCCTTGCCGCGATACTGGCGCAGGCCCGAGCGCGACACGCGCTTCAGGGTCTCAATCACCGGCTTGCCCTCGAAGTACTTCAGGGCGATTTCAAGCTCGGCCTTGGCGCCGTTGGGGGTCACGCGCGCATCGGCGATGTAGCCCTCGTCCTTCAGGACGTTGGCGATCGCGACCTTGACCTTGGAGGACGGCATCTTCACCGCCGGCTTGCCAACCGCGGCCGCATTCCTGATGCGGACCAGCATGTCGGCGATGGGATCAGTCATGCTCATGTGGATTCACCTGATGAGTAGCACCGATATCCGCTTTCGCGAAAATCTGTAGGATTGTGGACGCCGCGGAACTGTAGCGCCGCGACGCTGTTGCAGGCACGAACCCCGCATCGCTGCGGGGTTCGGGAACCGCCACCGTCGCTTTCGCGACAGGTAGCGGATCAGTATAGCAGGTTTTTACCAGCTCGCCTTGCGCAGGCCCGGCACGTCGCCGTTCATCGTTGCCTTGCGCAGCGCGTTGCGGCCCAGGCCGAACTTGCTGTAAACCGCACGCGGGCGACCGGTCAGGGCGCAGCGGGTGGTCTGGCGGGACGGCGAGGAGTCGCGCGGCAGCTTCTGCAGCTTGGTCGCGGCCGCCATCTTGTCCTCGTAGGAGGCGTCCTGGCTGGCGATGACCTTCTTCAGCGCGTCGCGCTTGGCGGCGTGCTGCTTGGCCAGCTTGGCGCGCTTGGCCTCGCGGTTGATCATGGAAGTCTTGGCCATGACGTGTCCTTTAGTTGCGGAACGGGAAGCGGAAGGCTTCGAGCAGGGCCTTGGCCTCGGCGTCGGTCTTCGCGGTGGTGGTGATGGCGATGTCCATGCCGCGCATCGCGTCGACGGCGTCGAAGTCGATCTCCGGGAAGATGATCTGCTCCTTCACGCCCATGTTGTAGTTGCCACGGCCGTCGAACGAACGCCCCGACACGCCGCGGAAGTCACGCACGCGCGGCAGCGAGATGTTGATCAGGCGATCGAGGAACTCGAACATCTGGGCGCGGCGCAGGGTGACCTTGCAACCGATCGGCCAGCCGTCGCGGATCTTGAACGAGGCGACCGAGACGCGCGACTTGGTGACCACCGGCTTCTGGCCGGAGATCTTGGTCATGTCGGCGACGGCGTTCTCAAGCACCTTCTTGTTGGTCGCCGCTTCGCCCACGCCCATGTTCAGCGTGACCTTGACGAGCTTCGGGACCTGCATCGGATTGGTGTAGCCGAACTGCTGCATCAGCTTCGGCACCACTTCTTCCTTGTAGAACTTTTCGAGACGGGTGGTCATGTCAGATAGCCTCGCCGCTGGAGCGGAACACGCGGATGCGCTTTCCATTCTCGAGCACCTTGGTGGCAACGCGTTCGCCCTTGCCCGTCGCCGGGTTCAGCAGCATCACGTTGGAAATGTGGATCGACGCCTCGCGCTCGACCACGCCGCCGGGCTGGCCGGCCTGCGGGTTGGGCTTGGTGTGGCGCTTGACCAGGTTCAGGTTGGCAACGTAGACGCGCTCGCCATCGACGCGCACGACTTCGCCAGTCTGGCCCTTGATCTTCTTGTTGCCGGTGGTCACGACCACCTGGTCGCCCTTGCGGATACGGTTCATGTTCTTCCTTCCTCCGCTCAGAGCACTTCAGGCGCGAGCGAGACGATCTTCATGAACTTCTCGGTACGCAGCTCACGGGTAACGGGCCCGAAGATGCGAGTGCCGATCGGCTCTTGCTTGTTGTTCAGCAGCACGGTGGCGTTGCCGTCGAAGCGGATCAGCGAACCGTCCGCGCGGCGCACGCCCTTGCGGGTGCGGACCACGACGGCGTCGTAGACGTCGCCCTTCTTCACCTTGCCGCGCGGAATCGCTTCCTTCACCGACACCTTGATGATGTCGCCAATGCCGGCGTAACGGCGCTTCGAGCCGCCGAGCACCTTGATGCACATCAGTTCCTTGGCACCCGAGTTGTCGGCAACGTCGAGAAAGCTCTGCATCTGGATCATGGCTGTCTCTCCTGCTTACTCGGCGGCACGCGTGATGACTTCCACCACGCGCCAGTTCTTGGTCTTGGACATCGGTGCGCATTCCGCCACGCGGACGACGTCACCTTCATTGCAGGTGTTGTCGGCGTCATGGGCGTGCAGCTTGGTCGAGCGACGGATGTACTTGCCGTACAACGCGTGCTTGACCTGGCGCTCGACGAGCACCGTCACGGTCTTGTCCATCTTGTTGCTGACGACGCGGCCTTCGACCGTGTGCAGCTTCTTGGTTTGTTCAGTCATGTCTGCCTTCCTTACTTCGACGCGCTGTTCTGCAGCGCGCCAAGCAGCGTGTTGACGCGAGCGATCTCGCGGCGCACGCGGCGGGGCTCGTTGGTCTTGGACGGAGGCAGCTGGCCGGTGGCCTTCTGCATGCGCAGCGCGAAGCGCTCCTTCTGCAGCTCGACCAGGTGGGCCTTCAGTTCGTCCGCCGACTTCTGACGCAGTTGCTTGAGTTCCATCAGCGCACCGTCCGGGTCACGAATTGGGTGGTGACCGAGAGCTTGGCCGAAGCCAGGCGGAACGCCTCGCGCGCGATTTCCTCGCTGACGCCCTCGATCTCGTAGATCATGCGGCCGGGCTGGATCTGGGCGACCCAGTACTCCACGTTGCCCTTGCCGGAGCCCATGCGGACTTCGATCGGCTTCTTGGTGATCGGCTTGTCGGGGAACACGCGGATCCACATCTTGCCGCCGCGCTTCACGTAGCGGCTGATGGAACGGCGCGCGGCCTCGATCTGGCGGGCGGTGAGCTGGCCGGTGGCGGTCGCCTTCAGGCCGAACTCGCCGAAGCTGACCGCGTTGGCGCTCCAGCTCAGGCCCTCATTGCGGCCCTTGTGGACCTTGCGGTATTTGGTTCGCTTGGGTTGCAACATGATTTATTCCCTCGCTTCGCCGCGCTCGGCGCGGTCGCCACGGTCACGGCGTGGACCACGCGGACGCTCACGGTCACGGTCGCCGCCACGCGGTGCCGGGGTGTCGTCCTGCTTCTCCTGGCCAACCTGGGAGAAATCGAAGATTTCACCGCGGTAGACCCACGTCTTGATGCCGATGATGCCGTAGGTCGTCTTGGCTTCAGCGAAGCCATAGTCGATGTCGGCACGCAGGGTGTGGAGCGGCACGCGGCCTTCGCGGTACCACTCCGAACGGGCGATTTCCGCACCGTTGAGGCGGCCAGCCACGTTGACCTTGATGCCCAGCGCGCCCAGGCGCATCGCGTTGCCGACCGCGCGCTTCATCGCGCGGCGGAACATGATGCGACGCTCCAGCTGCTGCGCGATCGACTCG
>JANJSW010000256.1 GCA_024711415.1 Thermomonas sp.
TACCCATGCGCCGTGGTCGAGCCCGCGGCTGGCATCGATGGTGGCGGCGAAGCCGGCATCGACCAGCATCCGTGCGATGTCCGCGGCCAGTGCCGGTGCGCCCGCGGGGGTGTATTGCAGGGCGTACAGCGGCGCCGGGAAACCGCCAAAGTCATGGATGGTGGCCGGCGCGGAGGTGGCCGCCACGCGGACGCCCTGGGTCTGCCAGTGCGGCGAGACCACCACGATCGCGTCGAGCCCGACCAGCGTCCGGCCGACCCGCTGCAGCGCCGGGCCGAGCAGGCCGGGTTCCAGCGCCCACATCGGCGAACCGTGGGAAATGAAAAGCGAGGGAGCAAGGTGCATGGCGATTCCCGTCAACAAGGCTGCGGGCGCATAGCGCGCCCGCAACCGGGTGGGTCACAAATCAGGAGGCGGCCAGTACGGAGGCCGGCGCGGTGCGGCGGCGGGCCCACAGCGCATCAAGGCTGAGCGCGCCGGCGCCATTGGCGGCCAGCATCAGGAAGCCGCCGGCCATGGCCACGTTCTTCCAGAACATGATGGCCTGCGTGGCATCGCCGAGGTTGCCGTGGAACAGCGCCGCCGAGGCCAGCGAGAAGGCGGCAAGCGCGAGTGCGATCGCGCGGGTGAATCCGCCGGCGAGGATGGCAAGGCCGCCGCCCAGTTCCAGTGCGATCACCAGCGGCAGCAGCGAACCGGGCACGCCCATCGCCTCCATGTACTGCTGGGTGGCGGCGTAGCCGGCGATCTTGCCCCAGCCGGAAATGATGAAGATCAGCGACAGGCCAAGGCGGCCGAACAGCGAGAGGGTAGCGTTCATGGTGGACTCCGTGATGTGTAGTGGTGCGTCGTAGGGAAGGTGCGGATCAGCCGCGGCTGATCCAGGTGGGCGCGATGGCGGTGCCCTGGCCGGCGCCGTAACCGAAATAGATGTTCAGACCGGCCAGCGGTTCGAGATAGCGCGCGTTCTTCAGCGGGCCGGCATCGACCGGACGAAAGCCGGTGCTCTCGATCAGCGCCTGCGCGGTGCCCTTGGCGCGCTCGGAATCGCCGGCGTAGAACGCACTTGCGACCTGGCCGTCGGCAAACGCGGGCCCCTCGGCCACCACCTGCGCGAACAGGGTGTTGAACGCCTTGGCGACCTCGGCCGCGGGGAACGCCTTGGCGATTTCCTCGGCAGCGGAGGTGGCGTGACCGAGGGTCAGGCCCATGTAGTCGGGGGTGAGCGGGTTGGTGGCGTCGATCACCACCTTGCCGTCCACCGGGCCGGCCGCCTGCAGCGCCGCCACGGCCTGTTCGAACGGCGTGGCGACCACGATCACGTCGCTGGCGGCGGCGCTGCCGGCCGGGGCGACGCCGGTGCTGCCGGGAATGCCGGCGGCAACGGACTGGGCCTTTTCCAGCGAGGTGGCGGCAATGCGCACGGCGTGGCCGGCACGGCTGAACTGGTGGGCGAGGGCGGAGCCCATGTTGCCGGCACCGAGGATCAGGATGTTCATGGCGTGGTTCCTTGTGGGTTACCCGGACTGGGTACGGGAGCCACTTTATTGGCATTGATTGATGCGATAAACATGGCTATCGTTGACTTATAGTCAAATTAAACAGAACAATCGGCCGTGCTCAATCTCCAGCAACTCGCCAGCTTCGTTGCCGTGGTGAACGCCGGCAGTTTCGTGGCCGCGGCCGATGCGCTGGGGCTGTCGAAGGCCGCGGTGTCCCGCCAGGTCGGGGACCTGGAAGCGCAGCTGGACGTGCGCCTGCTCCATCGCACCACTCGCCGGCTCTCGCTGACCGAAGCGGGCCGGCGTTTCCACGCCCGCGCCAGCGAACTGCTCGCCGCGGCGGGCGAGCTTGAATCGGAAACCAGCGCCGGCAGCGGCGAGGCGAGCGGCGTATTGCGGGTCAACGCGCCGCTGACCTTCGGCAACCTGCACCTGGCGCCGCTGTGGCCCGGCTTCCTTGCGGCCAACCCGAAGCTCGCGCTGGACATCACCCTCAACGACCGCGTGGTCGATCTGGTGGAGGAGGGCTACGACGTCGCGGTGCGCATCACCAACCTCGCCAGCTCGCAGCTGGTCAGTCGTCGCCTGGCCACCACCCGCATCGTGGCCTGCGCTTCACCCGCGTACATCGCCAGCCACGGCATGCCGGCGCACCCGCACGACCTCGCGCACCACCAGGTGTTTTCGTATGCGTACTGGAGCGGCGGCGACGACTGGGCCTTCACCGGCCCCGATGGCGAAGCGCACGTCCGGGTGACCCCGCGCATGCATACCAACAGCGGCGACACCTGCCGGATCGCCGCGCTGCAGGGGCAAGGCGTGGTCCTGCAGCCGGACTTCCTGGTTGGCGATGACCTGCGTCGTGGCGACCTGGTCGAAGTGATGCCGGGCTGGCATTCCATCGAACTCGGCATCCACGCCGTCTACGCATCGCGCAAGCATCTTCCGATGAAGACCCGGCGCTTGATGGGCAGCGCACTTTCGAGTGCCCACAGTAACTAATTGATTTT
>JANJSW010000330.1 GCA_024711415.1 Thermomonas sp.
GTGCAGACGCTGGCGCTGGCCGGCCTTGCCCTGTTCCTGGGTTACGGGTTGTGCCGGGTGATCCCGGTGCTGGGCCGCTACAACCTGCCGCCGCCGGTGATCGGCGGGCTGGTGTTCGCGGTCGCCGCCTGGATCGCGCACGCGCGCGGCGCGACCCTGTTCACCCTCGATACGGGCCTGCAAAGCCCGCTGATGATCGCGTTCTTCACCACCATCGGCTTCAACGCCAGCGTCTGGCTGCTGCGGATCAGCGGCCGCCAGGTGATGCTGTTCCTGCTGCTGGCCACCGTGTTCGCGGTGGCGCAGAACCTGCTGGGCATGGCGGTGGCGACCGGCTTCGGCCTGCATCCGCTGTTCGGCGTGCTGGCCGGCTCCACCACCCTGACTGGCGGCCCGGCCACGGGACTGGCGTTCGCTCCGCTGTTCGAGCGCGCCGGCGTGGCCGGAGCGGAATCGATCGCGGTGGCCTCGGCGATGGCGGGCATCGTCTGTGGCGGGCTGATCGGCGGGCCGGTGGCCACGCTGCTGATCCGCCGCTTCGGCCTGACCTCGATCCGCCCGGACGACCACCGCGCCCCGGCCGATTCGGCCTCGCTGCCCGCCGCCAGCGAGGCGGAACGCGAGTACAGCGCGCTCAAGAGCATCGTGGTGATCCTGGTGGCGATGTGGCTCGGCGCCTGGGTGGGCAAGGCGATCTCCGCCACCGGCATCACCCTGCCGGCCTACGTCGGCGCCATGCTGGTCGGCGCGGTGGTGCGCAACATCGACGACCGCACCCGCCTGATCGGGCTGTCGGTACCCACCACGGAACTGATCGGCAACGTCTGCCTCTCGCTGTTCCTTGCAGTGGCGCTGATGAACCTCAAGCTGTGGGAGCTGGCCGGGCTGGCGCTGCCGCTGCTGGTCAACCTGGGCCTGCAGGCGCTGCTGGTGACCGCGTTCTGCGCGCTGGTGTTCCGCGCGATGGGCCGCGACTACGACGCCGCGGTAATGGGCGGCGGCTTCATCGGCTTCATGCTGGGCACCACCGCCAACGCGATGGCGGTGATGCGCACGCTGGTGGAGCGTTACGGCGCCGCGCCGCGGGCATTCCTGGTGGCGCCGCTGGTCGGCGCGTTCTTCATCGACTTCACCAACGCGCTGATCATCACCGGCTTCATCAACCTGTGGCCGCACTGATGCACGCGGGCAACGATGCCGACATCGCCGTGGTCGGCGCCGGCGTGGTCGGCCTGGCCACCGCCTGGGCGCTGGCCCGCCGCGGCCTGCGGGTGCTGCTGCTCGACCGCGCCGATGGCCCCGCGCTGGGCGCTTCGTTCGCCAACGGCGCCCAGCTAAGTTACGCGTATACCGACGCGATGGCCGGCCCGGCACTGTGGAAGCAGCTGCCCGGCATGCTGGCCGGCGGCGACGCCGCCTTCCGCGTGCGCGCCTCGCTGGACCCGCATTTCTGGGCCTGGGGCCTGGCCTTCCTGCGCAACGCCACCGCCGCGCGCCTGCAGCGCAACACGTTGGCGACGCTGGCGCTGGCGCTGGAATCGAAGGCGGCAATGGACGCGTTGCTGGCACGCCACCCGATCGACTTCCAGCACCGCGTGGCCGGCAAGCTGCACGTGTATTACGACGCCAGCGCGCTGCCGAAGGCGCGGGCGATGATCGACGCCAAGCGGCCGTTCGGCGTGCGCCAGCAGCTGCTCACGCCCGCGGAGGCGATCGCCGCCGAACCCGCACTTGCCGGCACACGCGGCATGGTCGGCGCCGTGCATTCGCCGGACGAGGAAGCCGGCGATCCGTGGCGGTTCTGCACCGGCCTGCTGCAGATCCTGCAGGCGCAGTACGGCATGCAGGCACGCTTCGGCTTCGACCTGCAGCGCGCGCAACGCGACGGCACGCACTGGCGCCTGCACGCGGCCAGCGGCGACAGCGTGCGGGTCGGCAAAGTCGCGGTCTGCACCGGCATCGACAGCCACGCGCTGCTGCGGACGCTGGGGCTGGCCTCGCCGCTGATGGCGATCAAGGGCTATTCGTTCACCACCCCCTGCGGCACCCACGCACCGATGGCCAGCATCACCGACACCGCGCGCAAGCTGGTGTTCTGCCGGCTGGGCGAGCGCATCCGGGTGGCGGGACTGGCGGATCTCAACTACTGGGATCCGAAGCCCGACCCGGCGCGCATGCAGCAGCTGATCGCAATGGCCCGCGACTCGCTGCCGGAGGCCGCCGACTACGACGCCATCGAACACCACTGGGCGGGCCTGCGCCCGGCCACGGCCGCCTCCAGCCCGGTCATCCGCCAGCCGCGCGACGGCCTGGTACTGAACATCGGCCACGGCATGCTCGGCTGGACGCTGGCGATGGGCAGCGGCGAGCGCGCCGCGAACCTGCTGCTGGACGCCGCTTAGAGATCGACCACGCTTTCCGCCGAGACCACCTGTTCCAGCCGGATGCGGTTGGCGAACAACGAGAACGCCAGCGTCCCGGCCAGTCCGTTGGCGCGCGCCACCCACGGCGGCAGCCAGCGCGGTTCGCGCAGCTGCCCGCTTTCGAACAGTGGTTCGAAGCGCTGCACGTCGGCCAGTGTCATCTTGCCGGCGAACAGCAGCCGGCACAGCCGCAGCTTGCGGTGCTTGAGCGCCCAGCGGAAGAAGGTGTGCACGCCCAGCAGTCCGCGCAGGTACACGGTGTCCTTGGTGAACGCCGCGCCGCCGCTGGTCGGCACGCCGCGGAACACGCGCTGCGCCGAGGTGAAGCTCTCCACTTCGGTCTGGCCGGACTCGAGGAAGTAACGGAACACCTGCAGGAAGTCCGCGCCCTCCAGCGCCATCGCGACCGCCTCGATGCGCAGGCTGACCCGCTTCATCCGTTCGATGTCGATGCTGCCGGTGATCTGCTCGGCGAACACCGCCAGCCCTTCCTGGGTGGCGGTGACCCGTGGCGAGGACAGCGCCAGGCTGGGCAGACTCTCCTGCTGCCGGCCGTTGAGCGCGGTCAGCGAATGCACGAAGGCCTCGTGCTGCAGCAACTGCTGCAGGTCGTAGTCGGAGAACGCGGCGCCCGAGCGCAGGCGGATGCGGGTGGCGCCGGCGGCGGCCTTGGCGATCAGGTCGGGATCGAGCACCACGTCGATGACCCGGCTGTCGAAGAAATCGTCCAGCTCCGACTGCAGCCGCAGCGCCAGCGCGGTGGCGGAAATCTCCACCTGCTCCGCCGGCGCTATCAGCTCGCGGTCGAAGTCGTCCGCGACGCGCAGGAAATGGTTGGCCGCCTCGCGGGTGGTGATGCCGCCTGGCAGCGCCTGGTCGGGGGTGCCGAACAGCGCGATCGACAGGTCGGTCACCTGCGCGCTGCCGAGGTTTTCCAACAGCTCGGCGGCCAGCACCCAGCCCTGCGCGGATTCGACCAGATACTGCCCGAGCGGATGGGTAGGGTCGGCAGCGGCGGTGACCGCGGCCAGCTCGCGGCGCGCCTCGGAAAAATCGTGCTTCGGGTACTGGTAGTCCGGCAGCCGCGGGTTGCCGCGCGCCCAGCC
>JANJSW010000089.1 GCA_024711415.1 Thermomonas sp.
CGTCGGCGGCCAGCTTCCGCAGCTCGGCGATCAGGCGCCGGCGTTCCGCCTGGTCGGCGTCGACCTGTCCGATCTTGCGCTGGCGGACTTTGCCGGCAAGCGCAAGATCCTCAACATCTTCCCGAGCGTCGATACCGGCGTGTGCGCGGCCTCGGTGCGCCATTTCAACCAGGACGCCGCGGGCCTCGCCAACACCGCGGTGCTGTGCATCTCCGCCGACCTGCCGTTCGCGCAGCAGCGCTTCTGCGGCGCCGAGGGCCTGGACAATGTCACCATGCTCTCGACCATGCGCGGGCGCGAGTTCCTGCGCGACTATGGCGTGGCGCTGGAAGACGGCCCGCTGGCGGGCGTGGCGGCGCGCGCGGTGGTGGTGCTGGATGCGCACGACAAGGTGCTCCACACCCAGCTGGTGCCGGAAATCACCGACGAGCCGGACTACGCCGCCGCCCTCGCTGCGCTGGGTTGACTGCAGCGCGCCCGCTGGGGCGGGCGCGTTTTCCTGACGGTTCCCGTCGCTGGCGTCCCTGTTGCAGGGACGCCAGTTCCGTTTGGAGCATGCGCGAGCTTGCGGCCGGCTTATCCGGCCATGCGCCCGAACTTGCCGCTGTTGAAGTCGGCAATCGCCTGGATGATCTCCCGCTGACTGTTCATCACGAACGGCCCGTGGCCCACCACCGGTTCGTCGATCGGCTCGCCGGCCAGCAGCAGCAGCTTTGCCTCGCCGCTGGTCTCGATCTCCACCCCGCTGCCGGCGGTGGACAGCGTGGCCATCTGCGCGGCGCGGACGATGGCTTCGCCATTCAACTGCACCGTGCCGTCCAGCACCACCAGCAGCGTCGTCCAGCCTTCCGGTTGCGGTAGCGATACGCGCTGGCCCGCGGCCAGCCGCAGGTCCCAGACGTTCATCGGGGTGAAGGTGCGCGCCGGCCCCTTCCGGCCGGCGTATTCGCCGGCGATCAACCGCAGCGTGCCGGCGGCGTCCGGCAGGGCGATCGCCGGGATCTGCGCGTCCAGGATGCCCTGGTAGCCGGGTGCTGCCATCTTATCCCTGGCCGGCAGGTTGACCCAAAGCTGCACCATCTCGAACGGCCCGCCCTTGGCGGCATAGGCGGGCGAATGGAACTCCTCGTGCAGGATGCCGCCGGCGGCGGTCATCCACTGCACGTCGCCCTTGCCGATGATGCCGCCGTTGCCGGTGGAGTCGCGATGCTCCACCTCGCCCTCGTAGACGATGGTCACCGTCTCGAAGCCGCGATGCGGGTGCTGGCCGACGCCGCGGCGCTCGGTGGTCGGCTCGAACCGGGTCGGCGCGGCGTAATCCAGCATCAGGAACGGGCTGCGCTCGGCCACGCCCGCGCCGCTGTAGCCGAACATACCGTGTACCGGGAACCCGTTGCCGACCCAATGCCGGGCGGGCGCGCCTGCGACTTCAAGGACCTTCTTCATGGCGTTGCTCCAATGCGTGCCGGCGCGATGCCGGTTGCCTTGGGTGTCATGATGGATTGTCTGGAAATTGCGTTCAATCCGGTTCAAAACTACGGATTGTTCTATCTTTGCTGCCTTCGCTTCGCTACTTGCCGAAGCTGATTTCCAGCGAGGCGTGGAACGGCGCCTTCGGCGGCGCCACCAGCGTCTTGTCGCGCACGTAGCGCTGCAGGCAGATCGCCAGCGGCGAGCCGCCCTGCCGCCAGGTCTGCACGACCCGGCCCTGTGCATCCAGTCGCATCACCACCACGAACGGCGTGACGTCGCCGCGCAGGTCGAAGTGGTTGCACTCGACGACCCCGGCATCCAGCAGCGCTGCCTGTGCTTCCAGCAGGCGGTCTTTCGCTGGTCCGGTCACTGCGGCTTCGTCGGCATCGGCCAGGCGCTTGGCCTGGGCATAGTCGATCTGCGGGGCGCTGGCGGCCTGCAGACCGGCCAGCAGGAGCAGGAGCGGGAGAGCGGTGGGCATGCGGAACTCCATGGCAGTGCGGGCCTGGTGGCGGCACGCGGGCAGGCGCCTGCGGCGGATTGTGCCCTGTCGGCCGTGCACAGGTACGATACCGGCGAAGTCACTGCGGGTTCAGGAGTGCGTCGGGTGCCGATGAAGCTTGGGTTGCGGTTGGTTGCCGGCCTGCTGTTGTGCGCGCTGTCTGCCGTGGCGGTCGCGCAGGAACGCATGGACGATGTGCTGGGCGATTTGCGCGCGCACGGTTATGCCACGGCGGCCACTGCCATCAAGCGACTGCAGGCGGTGCAGGACGTGCCGGGCCCCACCGCGCCGCTGGATCGGCGCGCCGCTTACCATCGCGAGTTGCTCGCGCTCACCCGGGGGGGGCGATACGCGGAGATCCAGCGTGCCAGCAGCGCAGCGCTGCAGCGGATGGCGGATCAGGAAGGTTGCCTGCGCTGCCGCTTCGATCTGGCGCTGGCGGCCTTTTATCGCGGCGTCCTCGACAAGGCGACGCGGGCCAACGCCGTCATCCGCCTGCGCGAGGCGGAGGCCCTGCAGCGGCAGCTGGACTCGCGCGACTCGTTGCGCGAACTGTTGGCCGCGCAGGCGGGGCTGGACCGGTGGCAGGGCGACTACAACGATGCCATCGCGCTGCTGGTGCGCGCCAGTGAACTGGCGAAGATGGACGGCAACCTGGCGGCGCAGGTGCACTATCTGGGCCTGATGGCGTCGCTGAACGCCGACCGTGGCGACCCGAAGCGGGCGATCGAGCTGGGCAACGAGGCCTACCGCATGGCCGAGGCCATCGGCTATCTGGAGGAACGCTCCACCATCCTGCTCGATCTCGGGCATGCGTACTCCTTGGCCGGGGAACGGCAGCAGCAGCGCACGGTGCTGGAAAAGGCGCTGGCGCTGACGGGGGATGACCCGGACATGTTGGGTGACAAGATCATCATCCTCAACAATCTGGCCGACTTCTGGCTGTCGCAGCCGCAGGGATATCCGCGGACGCTGGCTTATGCCCGCGAGGCGCTTGCGCTGGCGCGTGGACAGGGCCTGCAGCGCGAAACCATCGCGCCGCTGGCCAATATCGGTATCGCCTTGGCCGGTCTGGGCGACGTGGACCAGGGCGTGGCGATGCTGCGCGAGTCGGTGGCCTTGTCGAAACAGGGCGACATCGACGTCTATACGCTGGGCATCACCCAGGAGCTGGTGAAGGTGCTGCGCAACGCCCGCCGCTACGAAGAGGCGCTGGACGAGTTGCAAGGGATCATGGATCTGCAGGAGAAGCGCGCGGTGCAGGCGCGCGAGACCGCGGTGCTGGATCTGCAGGAAAAATATTCCGCCGAGCGCAAGGCCGACGAGATCGAGAAACTTGCCGCGCAGAACCGGCTCAAGCAGACCCAGCTGGAGGCCGAGGGCTGGAGGCAGCGGCTGTGGCTGGCGCTGGCGGTCATCCTGGCGCTGGTGATGGTGGGGTTGTGGCTGTTGATCAAGCGGGCACGGCGGGCGAACCGCAAGCTGACCCATGTCAATGCCGCGCTGGCCCTGCAGTCGGCTACCGATGCGTTGACCGGCGCATTCAATCGCCGGCACGCCCAGGCGATGCTGGACGGGCTGCAGCAGCAGATGGAGCAGGCGCCCCCCGGGCAGTGCATCGGCCTGATGCTGCTGGATCTGGATCTGTTCAAACGGATCAACGACACGCGCGGACACGCGGCCGGCGACGCGGTGCTGGTGGAAACCGTCCGGCGCCTGCAGGCGAAGCTGCGCCAGAACGACCTGGTGGCACGCTGGGGCGGCGAAGAGTTCGTGCTGGTGTTGCCCACCACGCCGGCCGCGGCGCTGCCGCTGGTGGCGAAGAAGGTGCTCGATGCGATTGGCGCCGAACCGGTGATGTTCGATGGGCAGGCGATCCCGGTCAGCGTTTCGCTGGGCATCGTGGCCTATCCGATGATGCCGGGGCAGTCGTGGGTGGCTGCGCTGGGGTTGGCGGATTCCGCGCTGTATCTGGCCAAGGCCGGTGGCCGCAACCAGGCGATCTGCCTGACCCGCGTCGAGGTCGATGCCGCCTGCAGCGAGGCCGACCTCACCCGCCTGCGCGAGGCGGGGCAGGCCGATTGGCGGGTCATCGACGGCCCGCTGCTGGGGGCCAATGCCGGGCAAGCCCGGAAACCGGCGCCGCCGACGGCGGAGTAAAGGGAGCAGCGCCGGGCACGCCGGCGCTGCGGGCGGTCTTACCTGCCGCCGCGCGGGCCGCGATTGCCGCCGCCCGGGCGCGGGCCGCGCGGGCCG
>JANJSW010000115.1 GCA_024711415.1 Thermomonas sp.
GCCGGCACCACTTCCAGCACGCGCTCGAAGGCGCCGACCGGCGCGTCGTCGCGCAGGTTGATCAGCAGCGGGCGCGGCGCGGCGTCGGATTCCGGCGCGGCGATCAGCACCGGCGCCTCATCCTCGTCCTCGTCCATCCCGGCGATCTGGTGCGGCAGGTACTCGTCGGGATCGAACGACCACAGCAGGTCGTCCAGCGCTTCCGCCTGCGCCATGTCGCGGGCCAGCACCAGCGTCGGCAGGTCGGCGGCGAATGCGCGCTTGGCCAGCTCGCAGACCAGCAGCAGCGGCTGTTCGCGGAAGCGCGGCTTGTCGATCAGGTAGAAGTCGGCGCGGGGCATGGTGTGTTTTCCTGGAGAGACGGCGCCAGTGATCCCCGTGCGTCGAGGTTGCCGGCGCCGCCGCTACGGATGTGGCCTCAGCCGGCGCGATCCAGTAGCCACTGCGACAGCATGCCGACCGGGCGGCCGGTGGCCATCCCCATCTTGCCGTCGTCGGAGGCCGAGCCGGCGATGTCCAGATGCACCCAGCGCTGGCCTTCGGTGAAGCGCGACAGGAAGCAGCCGGCGGTGATCGCACCGGCCCAGCGGCCGCCGATGTTGTAGATGTCGGCGAACGCCGAATCCAGCATCGGCTGGTATTCGTCCCACAGCGGCAGCTGCCAGCCGCGGTCGAACACGGTCTCGCCGGCGTCGAGGATTTCCCGCGCCAGGTCGTGGCTGCTCTTGGTCATCACGCCGGTGGCGTACTTGCCCAGCGCGACCATGCAGGCGCCGGTGAGGGTGGCGACGTTGACCAGCGCGGCCGGCTGGAAGCGCTGCGCATAGGTCAGCGCATCGCACAGGATCAGGCGGCCCTCGGCGTCCGTGTTGCCCACTTCGATGGTCTTGCCGGACATACTGGTGATGACGTCGGACGGGCGGTAGCTGTTGCCATCGATGGCGTTCTCCACCGCCGCGGCGATGCAGACCAGGTTCACCGGCAGGCGCATGCCGACCGCGGCCACGAACGTGCCCAGCACGCTGCCGGCGCCGCACATGTCGTACTTCATCTCCTCGATGCCGCCCTGCGTCTTCAGGTTGACGCCGCCGGTGTCGAAGGTGATGCCCTTGCCGACCAGCACATAAGGCTTGGCGTCGCCGCCGTTGTTGTACTTCAGCACCACCAGCCGCGGGCGCTGCGCGCTGCCACGCGCCACCGCCAGCAGCGAGCCCATGCCCAGCGCTTCCATCGCGGCGTCGTCCAGCACCTCGCATTCGACGCCCTCGCTGCGCGCCGCCAGCTCCTGCGCCTGCTGCGCGATGTAAGCCGGGTTGCAGATGTTCGGCGGCAGGTTGCCCAGCTCGCGCGTGAAGCGCACGCCGGCGGCGATCGCCACGCCTTGCGCCAGCGCGGTGGCATCGGTGCCGGCGATGTGCAGGTGCTGCAGGCCCTTGTCCTCGCGCTTCTTGTTCTTCTCGCCGAGGGTGGCGAGGTAGCGGTAGCAGGCGTGGTCGGCGGCGATCACCGCCTGGCGGATGTTCCAGGCGGCATCGCGCTCCTTGACCGCCACTTCCGCCAGGGTGAACAGCGCGGTGGCCACCGGGCCGGTCTTGAGCGCGCGGGCGGCGTCGCCCACCGCCTTGAGGTACTGCGGCGCGCCGAACTTGCCGGCATCGCCCAAGCCCACCACCAGCACGCGCGGCGCGGCGATGCCGGCCAGGTCATGCAGCAGCGCCGTCTTGCCGGTCTTGCCGGACACGTCGCCCCGCGCCAGCAGGGCCTGGATGCGGCCGCTGCTGGCGGCGTCCAGCGCCTGCGCGGCGGGGGTCAGGCTGCCGTCGGCGAAGGCGCCGACCACGACGCAATCGACGGTGGCGGAGGCGGGGGCGGTCTGGTTCAGGCTGAATTCGAGGCTCATCGAACAAGGTATCCGGGCTGGAAAGACGAAAAAGAAGGCGTCCTGCCGGTTGCGGCCGGCGGGCAGGCGGGCTGGGTCGCTTACAATGCGCGGCCGCGCCGGGCGCAGCCACTGCGCCGCGTGTGGCGACCCCCGATTCTAAAGCATGTTCTGGAGCACGCCGGCCTGATGCCGAAGCTGGACCGCTACCTCAGCGCCGAGTTCGCCCGTGCCGTGCTTGCCGCACTGGTGGTGCTGGGCATGGTCAGCCTGGGCGGCGTGTTCGCCGACCTGATCGGCGAGATGGCCGCCGGCAAGGTCCCGCCGGCGCTGCTGCTGTCGCAGCTGGGCCTGCGCCTGCTCGGCTACCTGCCGCTGATCCTGCCGCTGGCGCTGCTGCTTGGGCTGCTGCTGGCGGTGGGCCGGCTTTATCGCGATTCGGAAATGCACGTGCTGAGCGCCGCCGGCGTGGGTCCGCTGCGGATGCTGCGGCCGCTGCTGCTGGTGGTGGTGCCGGTGCTGATCGCGATTGCCGCCTGTTCGCTGTGGCTGGGGCCGTGGGCGAACCGGCTGGCGCGCGGGATGGTGATCGAGGCCAACAAGAACCTGCTGGTGGCCGGGTTGGAGCCGGGCCGCTTCACCCCGATGGCCAACGGCGGCGTGGCCTATGCCGGCGAGATGTCCAGCGACGGCACCAGGCTGGCGCGGGTGTTCATCTTCCGCGAGCGCGGCGACCGCATGGACGTGGCCACGGCGCGCAGCGGCGAGCTGTATCGCGACCAGGGCGCGCGGGTGCTGGCGCTGCTGGACGGCTTCCGGGTTGAAGGGCCGCTGGCTGGCCGTGAGCTCGACTACCGGCTGATGCACTACGCCCGCAACGAGATGCAGCTGCCGGCGCCGGACGACCAGCGGCAGATGGACGATCCCGCCTTCAAGACCATGGCTGAGCTGCTGGCGGATCCCGCCGCGCCGGCGCGGGCCGAGCTGCACTGGCGGATCGCGCCGCCGCTGCTGGCGCTGGCGTTCGCGCTGATGGCGCTGCCGCTGGCGCGCAGCTCGCCGCGGCAGTCCCGCCATGGCGCCCTGCTGCTGGCCTTCCTGG
>JANJSW010000185.1 GCA_024711415.1 Thermomonas sp.
GCGCTGGTGATCCCTGGCGTGCTGCTGTTCGTGATCGCGCCGCTGATCCAGCGGCTGATGCACGGCGTCAAGTAAGACCTGCCACCCGCGCCGGCACACGGCGCGGGACGGTGATGCAAGCGCGGCGGCCCCACGGCCGCCGCGTGCGTTTGGAGATCAGCTGGCTGCGGCCTGGCTGGTGGCCTCGACCCGCAGTTCCAGTTCGTCCAGCCGGTCGAGCAGGCGGAACAGCAGGGCGCGCTCGTCCGCCGGCATGTCGCCCAGCAGCTGGCGCTCGAAGCCCAGCGCCAGTGGCACGATCTGGTCGTAGATCGCGTAGCCGGCCTCGGACAGGCGCAGCACCGAGCGGCGGCGGTCGTCGTCGTCGAAGCTGCGCAGCAGGCGGCCGGATTCCAGCAGGCGCGCCACCGCGCGGCTCACCGCCACCTTGTCCATCGCGGTGCGCTGCGCCACCTGGTTGGCCGACAGGTCCGGGCTGCGGCCCAACACCGCCATCACCCGCCATTCGGTGACGCCCAGGTCGAAGCGCTGCGAGTACTCGCGCGCGATCGAACCGCTGATGCGGTTGGAGAGCACGCTGAGCCGGTAGGGCAGGAAGCGTTCGAGGGCGAGGCTGGCGTGGTCGGGCATGACAGGTGGCCGGAAGGGGAGGGTGCTTGAGATAGTTGCAAGTGCAACTATAGAATGCGCATTCCCGGCGTTGAGGAGTACCCGCATGAGCGCGCAACCCAATCTTGGCATGCAGCCGACCACCTTCGACAACCCGATGGGGATCAACGGCTTCGAGTTCGTCGAATTCGCCGCCCCGGCCGGCCAGGGCCCGCGCATGCGCGAATACCTGGGGCAGCTGGGCTTCTCCGCCGTCGCCCGCCACCGGGCGCGTCCGATCACCCTGTTCCGGCAGGGCACGATCAACTTCCTGCTCAACGAGTCGGAAGATTCCTTCGCCGCCGACTTCGCCGCCCAGCATGGCCCGTCCGCCTGCGGCTTCGCGATCCGCTTCCGCGAACCTACCGACAAGGTGCTGGCGCACGTGCTGGCCAACGGCGGCGCGCAGGTCGACCACAAGCCGGACACCGGCGCGGTGGCCACCCCCGTGATCAAGGGCATCGGCGACTGCATGCTGTACCTGGTCGACGACGGCCGCGCCGACCTGTACGCCGACTACGAGCCGCTGCCCGGCGTGGACCAGCATCCGAAGGGCTTCGGCCTGACCTTCATCGACCACCTCACCCACAACCTGTTCGTGGGCAACATGGCGAAGTGGTCGGACTACTACGAGAAGCTGTTCAACTTCCGCGAGATCCGCTACTTCGACATCAAGGGCGCCAAGACCGGCCTGCTGTCCAAGGCGATGACCGCGCCGGACGGCGTGGTGCGCATCCCGCTGAACGAGTCCAGCGACGACAAGAGCCAGATCAACGAATACCTGCGCGAGTACAACGGCGAGGGCATCCAGCACATCGCCCTGTTCACCGACGACATCTACGACTCGGTGGAGCGCATGCACGCGGCCGGGGTGAAGTTCCTCGACACGCCGGACACCTATTTCGACGTGATCGACGTGCGCGTGCCCAACCACGGCGAGGACGTGGAGCGCCTGCGCAGGAACTCGATCCTGATCGACGCCGACATGGAAACCAAGTCGCGCAAGCTGCTGCAGATCTTCACCCAGAACGCGTTCGGCCCGATCTTCTTCGAGATCATCCAGCGCAAGGGCAACGAAGGCTTCGGCGAAGGCAACTTCCAGGCGCTGTTCGAGAGCATCGAGCGCGACCAGATGAAGCGCGGCGTGCTGTGATCCCCGCCCGCCGCGTGGCGGGTATCCACTGAGCGAGCAGACCATGGCGATCCACAGCAACGGCTACCAGACCGGTTTCGGCAACGAATTCGCAACCGAGGCGCTGCCCGGCGCGCTGCCGGTGGGGCGCAACTCGCCGCAGCAGGTGGCGCATGGGCTGTACGCGGAGCAGCTGACCGGCACCGCGTTCACCGCGCCGCGCCACGCCAACCGCCGCAGCTGGCTGTACCGGATCCGCCCGGCGGCGGTGCATGGCCGCTTCGAGCCGTTCGCGCACGCGGGCTTCCACAACGATTTCGGCAGCGGCCCGGTGACGCCGGAAAAGCTGCGCTGGAATCCGCTGCCGCTGCCGGAGCAGGCGGTCGATTTCGTCGAAGGCCTGTTCACGGTGGCCGGCAACGGCGGCCCGGAGGCCGGCACCGGCGTCGGCTTGCACCTGTACGCGGCCAACCGCGACATGGACGGCCGCTTCTTCTGCAACGCCGACGGCGAGTTGATGCTGGTGCCTGAGCTGGGGCGCCTGCACGTCGAAACCGAGCTGGGCGTGCTGGACGTGGAGCCGCAGCAGATCGCGGTGATCCCGCGCGGCGTCCGCTTCCGCATCGCCCTGCCGGACGGGCAGGCGCGCGGCTATGTCTGCGAGAACTTCGGTGCGCTGTTCAAGCTGCCCGACCTCGGCCCGATCGGCAGCAACGGCCTGGCCAACCCGCGCGACTTCGAATACCCGCAGGCGGCGTTCGAGGACGTGGAGGGCGAATTCGAGCTGCTGACCAAGTTCCAGGGCCACCTGTGGCGCAGCGACATCGGCCATTCGCCGCTGGACGTGGTGGCGTGGCACGGCAACTACGCGCCGTACCGGTACGACTTGCGCCGCTTCAACGTGATCGGTTCGATCAGCTACGACCACCCGGATCCGTCGATCTTCCTGGTCCTGCACTCGCCCAGCGACACCCCCGGCACCAGCAGCGTGGACTTCGCGATCTTCGCGCCGCGCGTGCTGGCGATGCGCGACACGTTCCGGCCGCCGTGGTTCCACCGCAACATCGCCAGCGAGTTCATGGGGTTGCTGCACGGCGTGTACGACGCGAAGGCCGAAGGCTTCGCCCCCGGTGGCTGCTCGCTGCACAACTGCATGACCGGGCACGGGCCCGACGCCGCCACTTTCGAGAAGGCCAGCGCGGCCGACCTGAGCCAGCCGGACTACATCGACGGCACCATGGCCTTCATGTTCGAGACGCGCGCGGTGATCCGCCCGACCGCGCAGGCCATGGCCGCGGACCATCGCCAGCAGGACTACCCCGATTGCTGGATGGGCCTGCGCAAGCGCTTCCAGCGCTGAGCCGCCGACGCCTCAGCCGCCCACCAGCTTGAGCTGGGGCGCGGCCTCCCGCGGTGCGCGCGGCGCCGCGATCGCGTCCAGCCGCGGCAGCAGCGGCTCCGGCAGCACTTCGCCCAGCCGCGCCAGCACGCGCTGGCCGTAGCTGTCGTTGGTCAGCCGCAGCAGCACCTGCAGGCCGTCGAGGATCGCCTCGACCAGTTCGTCGTCGTTGCCGCAGAACTGGATGCGCGCCTTGCGCTCCACCGCATCCGGGTCGCGCTGCAGCGACAGCATGTCGATCATGTACATCTTCGCCGCCACCAGCGAGCGGCGCTGGCCGCGCGCGGGTGCAGGCGCGGCGCCAGCCGGCGCCACCGATGGCGCGGTGCCGGCAGCCTGCGCCGGGGAGGCGATCCCGGCCTGCGTCGGCGCCGGTCGCGGGGTGCCGGCGCGGATCTGTTCGGTGCGCGCCTGCAGCGCATCGGTGGTGGCGCGCAGCAGGCCGGTGAAGGCGCCGGCGACGCCGCTGGCCGGGGCGCTTGCAGCGGCGTCCCTGACCTCGGCGGGGCGGATGTAGCCGTCCTTCAGCAGGCGGTCGATCGCCGGCAGGATGTCCGGCCCCAGCATCGCCATCACCTCGTTGAGCGTGCGCTTGCCGTCGGTGACGATCAGGATGCGCCGCTCCGCCAGGCTCAAGCCGGCGCTGGAGCCGGCCTGCAGGGCGCTGTGCGCGAGTGCGGTCTTGTTGAGCAGCATGGGTGGTCCCCTGGTCGACGGGCGACACCGTAATCGCCGTCGATGTCGCGCACGTGACCGTTGCGTGTCGCCGCCAGGCGGTCTGCACCGCCCAACTTCTATACTGCGACGATGACTGCGCATACTTCCGTCCTCGCCCGCGCCCAGCATGCGCTGGCCGAATTCTTCCGCCTCGAAGCGGCTGGCGGTGTCGTCCTCATCGCCGCCTCGGTGCTGGCGATGATCGCCGCCAACTCGCCGTTGGCGCATGCCTACGAGCTGTTCCGCGACACCCCGCTGGGCGATGGGGCGTGGGGCAAGTCGCTGCACTGGTGGATCAACGACGGCCTGATGGCGGTGTTCTTCCTGCTGGTGTCGCTGGAGATCAAGCGCGAGGTGATCTCCGGGCAGCTGTCCAGCCGTGACCAGCTGGTGCTGCCGGTGGTCTGCGCGGTGGCTGGGGTCGCCGTGCCGGCGCTGCTGTACACGGCGATGAACCACGGCGATGCCGGGGCGATGCGCGGCTGGGCAATTCCCACCGCCACCGACATTGCCTTCGCCCTCGGCGTGCTGGCGCTGCTGGGGTCGCGGGTACCGCTGGGAATGAAGCTGCTGCTGTCGACGATCGCGGTGGCCGACGACCTGATCGCGATCCTGATCATCGCCTTCTTCTATTCGCACGGCCTGCAGTGGGGCGCGCTGGCCGGCGCGGCGCTGGTGGTGCTGGCGATGGCCGCGCTCAACCGGCGCAAGGTGACGCGGCTGGCGCCCTACCTGCTGCTGGGCCTGCTGCTTTGGGCGCTGGTGCTGGCGTCGGGCGTGCACGCCACGTTGGCGGGCGTGGTCACCGGGCTGATGATCCCGCACTACGACCGCAGCAACGCGATCGACGACGCCACCGAGCATTCGCCGCTGGAGACCCTGGAGCACGCGCTGCATCCGTGGGTGGCGTTCGCGATCCTGCCGCTGTTCGCATTCGCCAACGCCGGGCTGGCGCTGGGCGGGCTGCGCCTGCAGGACCTGGCCTCGCCGCTGCCGGCGGGCATCGCGCTGGGGCTGGTGCTGGGCAAGCCGATGGGCATCGTGGCGGCGGCGGTGGCGATGCGCGCGCTGGGCTGGGCGCGGTTTCCGCAGGGCATGGACCTGCGTTCGATGCTGGGCCTCGGGCTGCTGTGCGGAATCGGCTTCACCATGAGCCTGTTCATCGCCTCGCTGGCCTTCAGCGGGCATCCGCTGCACTACACCGAGGGCGTGCTGGGCGTGCTGGGTGCATCGGTGGTGGCGGCGCTGCTGGGCACGCTCTGGCTGGCGCTGGTACTGCCGCGCGACGCACGCGGGTGAACACCGCGCTGGTGTTCGGCGGCAGCGGGCAGATCGGCGCGGCGCTGCTGGCGCGGCTGCGCGCCGACGGTTGGCAGGTGCTGGCGCTGTCGCGCACGCAACGCGCCGACGGGCCCGGCCTGCGCTGGCTGTGCGGCGGCTTTCCGCAGCCGCCGGGATTGCCGGAACGGGTCGATGCGATCTTCAGCTGCGGCCCGCTGGATGCGTTCGCGCAGTGGTATGCGCAGGCCGGCGTCCGCAGCGCGCGGGTGATCGCGTTCGGCTCCACCAGCCTCCACGTCAAGCACGCCTCCGCCGACGCCGGCGAGCGCGACGTGGCGCGGCGCCTGCGCGAGGCCGAAGCCAGCCTGTTCGCGGCCGCCATGGCGCGCGGTGAAGCCGCCAGCGTGCTGCGCCCCACGCTGGTGTACGGCGCGGGCCGCGATGCCACCCTGACCCGCATCGCTCGCCTGGCGCAGCGCTTCGGCCGCTTCGTCCTGCCGCGTAGCGCCGCCGGCCTGCGCCAGCCGGTGCACGTCGACGACCTGGCCGATGCCGCGCTGGCGGCCTGCCACAGCGCCGCAGCGCGCGGCCGTGGCTATGACCTGCCGGGCGGGGAAACCCTGGCCTACGTCGAGATGGTGCGGCGGGTGCTGGCCAGCCTGTCGCCGTCGCCGCGGCTGCACCTGCTGCCGATGCCGCTGTTCCGCGCGCTGCTGGCGGCGGCGCGTGCCGGAGGCATCGCGCGCGACCTCACCGCCGATGCAATCGCACGCATGCGCGATGACCTGGTGTTCGATGCCGGGCCGGCGGCACGCGACTTCGGCTATGCACCACGCGCGTTCGCACCCGCGGCGGCGATGTTTGGCGCGCCTCAGCCCAGCAGCGGCGCGCCGTAGAACCGGCGCAGGTGCGCGGCGACCTCGGGCATCGCCGCCTGCAGCGTGCGTGCGTCGCTGAAGTGGTATTCGGTACACACCGCGAAGAATTCCTCCGGCGCTTCCGCGGCATAGGGGTCGATGGCGGTGTCGTGGCCGGCGTCCACCTCGGCGCAGAAACCGTCGTAGGCACGCTGGAAATCCGCCGCCCACTGCCGCTGCCAGTCGCGCGGCAGCGGCGGGGTGCCGTCCATCGCGCCGTCCAGTGCGTCGAGTTTGTGCGCGATCTCGTGCGCGGCCACGCAGAAGCCGTCGTTCGGTGCGGCGATGTCGCTGCGCACGTCGGCCCAGGACAGGATCACCGGGCCACGCTCCCAGGCTTCGCCGATCAGCTCCTCCGCGCCTTCATGGAGGATGCCTTGGGCGTCGACGTGGCTGCGCCGGGCGCGGAACGCGGCCGGGTACACCAGCAGCTCCTTCCAGCCGTACAGGCCTTCGCGGCCGAACTCGAGCAGCGGCATGCAGCACAGCATCGCCAGCCGCAGCCGCTGCACTTCGTCCAGGCGTAGCCCGTGCAGGGGGGTGATGGCCTTGTCGGCCAGGAACTCGGCGGCCAGCGCGTGCAGGCGCTGCTGGCGCGAAGGGTCAAGGTTGCGCAGCCACGGCAAACCGGCCGCGGCCTGCCGGCACAGCGCGGGATCAAGTGCAGGAGCGGTGCGCGGACGGCGCGGGAACGGCCAGATCACGCGGAACCGGATCGCTCAGCGGAACATGCCGGGCAGGAAGCTGTGGAAGCGCGACGGCATCGCGCGGCTGTCGCCGGAGGCGCGGGCCGGGCCCGGTGCCTGCGCCTTCGGGCGTGGCGCGCGCGGCGTATGCGCGGCGGCAGCGGTGACGTCGAGGTCGGCCTCGTCCAGCCGCTCCATCGACGCCGGCTGGGGCTCCGCCGGCGGGGTGCTTTCCGGTGTCATCTGCCGCAGCTCGCTGGCGCCGGCATGGCCAAAGGCGCCCGTCAGGGCAAGGCAGACCAGCAGCTGTCGCGTCGTGGGCAGGCGCATGGAGGGTCACCGGAAGAATGGGCGTACGCAGCGCACGACCCGCTCGTGACTATAACAGCCGGTCGCGCCTGTCGATGTTGCGACGCAGCAGGCGCGGATGCGGCCGGCTCTGCACACTGGCGGCATGTCCGATACCGCCCTTGCCGCCAGCGCCACGCCCGCCGCCGTCACCGCCGCCGCGCTGCGCCGCGCCCTGATCGCCGGCGCCCGCCGGGTCATCGCCGCGCGCGACGAGCTCAACCGCATCAACGTGTTCCCGGTGCCCGACGGCGATACCGGCAGCAACCTCGCCTCGACCCTGGGCAGCGTGCTGCACGGCGCGCTGAGCCGGCGCAGCCGCCATGCCGGCGAACTGCTGCTGCGGGTGGGCAACGACGCGATCGACGGCGCGCGCGGCAATTCCGGCGCGATCATGGCGCAGTTCCTGATGGGCCTGGGCGAGCAGGCGCGTGCGTTGTCGCAGCTCGACGCCGGCGAACTGGCGGCGGCGGTGCGACGCGGCGCGGACAGCGCGCGCGCGGCGCTGGCGCAGCCG
>JANJSW010000201.1 GCA_024711415.1 Thermomonas sp.
TGGCGTGGACGCTGGGCGAACCCTGCCTCGACGTCCACGGCGGCATCAACCGCTTCAGCGGCGAACGCAGCATCCTGCGCCTGCATCCCATCATCGCCGCGCGTGGCCACGTCCGCCCTGCGGCGATCGACCCCACACCCACGCTCACCAACCAGGCGCTGTTCGCCCGCGACCAGCAGCTGTGCCTGTACTGCGGGCGCCAATACCACCGCGGCACGCTCACCCGCGACCACGTGCAGCCGGTGTCCAAGGGCGGCCTCGACATCTGGGAGAACGTCGTCACCGCCTGCTTCCAATGCAATTCGCGCAAGGGCAACCGCACCCCGCAGCAGGCAGGCATGCCGCTGCTGGCCGTGCCCTACCGGCCAAGCTGGGTGGAACACCTGATCCTGTCCAACCGCAACATCCTTGCGGATCAAATGGCCTTCCTGAAGGCCCAGCTGCCCGCCAGGAAACCACGCGGGCTTGCCATGTAGCCTTCCTGCATTGACGCGCGCGCCCCGCTTCGCAACACTCGACCGTGTTTTCTGCCGTGGGGATGGCGATGGCGCTGACGCTGGGCACTACCGGAATGGATCGCGAGACCGAGGCGGAGGTCTTTGCCGCATTCAAGATCGCCAACGCCGAAACCGGCCACCGCTGGAGCTTCGTCGAAGGCGACGCGGCCGACTACATCATCATCGACATGGACAGCCTGTACGGCCCGATGAGCTGGCTGCGCCTGCACGGGATGGGCCGCAAGGTGATCGCGCTGACCGCGGCAGACCGCCAGCAGACCGACTACCGGCTGCCGCGGCCGGCCAACGCCACCAACCTGGCGGTGCTGCTGAGCGAGATCGCCGGCGTGGCGCAGCAACCGCCGAATGAAACGCCGCCCCCGCGGGAGCCCGCACCGGCGGTCGAGCCCCCTCCGGCCATCGTTGCGCCGGAACCGCTGCCCGCGCCGGAACCGGCCGCGACCCCGCAGCCGGAGCCCGCGCCGGAGCCCGCGCCACCAACCGCGCGCACGCTGCAGCAGTGGTTGTCGAACGACGCGCTGCGGCAGCGGGTGCGCCTGCAGCGCCCCGACGCACCGGTGCTGCTGATCGACCCGCAGGCCGGCAGCTGGCATGGCCCGGCCATGCTCAAGCCGCTGGCGCCGTGCTTTTCCGGCGAGCTGTCGGAAAGCGACTTCGCCACGCCCGACGCCGCGGCCTGGGACGCCGAAGCCGCCGCGCTGGGCCCGGCGCAACCGCTGCCACGCCTGCAGTGGCTGGGTGGCCTCCTCTCCGGTGCTGCCGTCGACGGCCGCTATCTGTTGAAAAAGTGGCCGCAGACCGAACGCGAATATCCCAAGCACTTCCGCATCGCCACGGTGATGATGAAAGGGCCGGCCGATGTCGCCGAGATCGCCGAGGCCAGCGGGGTCAGCACGGAGGAAGTGACCGCTTTCATCAATGCCAACCTCGCCACCGGCTATGCCGAAGTCGCCGATGCCCCGGCGCCGCCGGCGCCGCCATCGCCGCGCACCACCGGGCTGTTCGGGCGCATCCGCGGCAATTGAGCAACCGCGGAGCGGTCAGCCGCGCGCGGTCAATCGCCAGGCGCGATGGATGCGCGCGTTGCGGGCGAAATCCGGCGGGATGGTGGCGGCGCTGATGTCTTCCACCTGCGCGAAGTCCGCCAACGCTGCCTCGTCCAGCTTGAAGCGACGGAAGTTGTTGCTGAAGTACAGCACGCCGCCCGGCGCCAGCCGCGCCACCGCCGCGCGCAGCAGGCGCACCTGGTCGCGCTGCACGTCGAAGTCGTCGGCGCGCTTGGAGTTGGAGAACGTGGGCGGGTCGCAGAACACCACGTCGTATTCGCCGGTGTCGGCTTCCAGCCACTTCAGCGCATCGGCCTGGGCGATGCGGTGGCGGGTGCCGCCGATGCCGTTGCCGCGCAGGTTGTCGGCCAGCCATTCCAGATAGGTGGCGGACAGGTCCACGCTGGTGGTCTGCGCGGCGCCCTGCACCGCCGCCTGCACGGTGGCCACGCCGGTGTAGCAGAACAGGTTGAGGAAACGCTTGCCGCGCGCCTCCAGCGCCATCCGCGCGCGCAGCGGGCGATGGTCGAGGACCAGCCCGGTATCGAGGTAGTCGAACAGGTTGACCTGCAGTTTCGCCGCGCCCTCCTCCACCGTGAGGAACTGCCCGCGATGGTCGAAATGGCCGTACTTGCTGCCGCCCTTGCCGGTGCTGCGGGTCTTCACGGCAACCCGCTCGCGCGGCAGGCCGAACACCTCGCGCACTGCCAGCAACAGGTCGCTCAGGCGCTTGCGGGTGGTCGCTTCCGGGATCTCGGCCGGCGCGGCGTATTCCTGCACGTGCAGCCAGGTCTCGCCCTCGACGGTGGTGTACACGTCCACCGCGCAGGCGTACTCGGGAATGTCGGCGTCGTAGGCGCGGAAGCAGCTGACCTGCTCCTGCTGCCGCCAGCGCGCGAGCCTGTCGAGGTTCTTGCGCAGGCGGTTCGCCACCATCTGCGCGCCTTCCGGCAGCGCGCGCTTCTCGATGCCTTCGCGCTGCGGCGGCGCGATCGGATCCACCGCGATCAGGCTGCATTCGATGGCGCCGTTGAACAGCTGATAACTCTTCTTCGCACGCAGCCCGGTGGCGCGGGCCAGTTCGCCGTCACCGCACAGCAGCGCCGCGCGCCACTGCGGCGCCACGCGCTTGAGCGCATCGCCCAGCGCGCGGTACAGCGCCGGGTCGGCAGCCAGGCGGGCGTCGTAGGGGGGATTGCAGGCGACCACCCCGCGCGGGTTCTCCATCGGCGCCAGGTCGACGATGTCGCGCACGGAGAAGCCGATGGCGTCGTCCACGCCCGCCGCCTGCGCGTTCTCGTGCGCGGCGCGGATGGCGTGCGGATCCACGTCGCTGCCGTGGAAGCACGGCCGCAGCGTGGCGCGGCCGCGCGCTTCACGCGCGATGGCCTCCACCCGCAGGCCCGCCCAGGCTTCGCCATCGAATCCCAGCCAGCGGCTCGGCGGCACGTCGCCGTGGCGGCGCAGCCCCGGCGCCACGTCGGCCGCCATCAGCGCGCCCTCGATCAACAGCGTGCCGCTGCCGCACATCGGGTCGAGCAGGTCGCCGCCTTCGGCATAGGCCTGCGCCCAGCCGGCCCGTGCGAGCACCGCCGCGGCCACGGTTTCCTTCAGCGGCGCCGCGCCCTGCACGCGCCGCCAGCCGCGCCGGTGCATCGGCCCGCCGGACAGGTCGATGGACAGCGTGGCGCGGCCCTTGCGGACGACCAGGTTGATGCGGACGTCCGGCGACTCCACGTCCACGTCCGGCCGCTGGCCGGTGCTGGCGCGCAGGGTGTCGACAACGGCGTCCTTCACCCGCTGCGCGGCGTAGCGCGCGTGGGTGATGGCACTGCCGGAGACGTGCGCATCGATGGCGAAGGTGTGGCCGGGCGAGAGATGGCGCGTCCAGTCCACCGCGGCCGCACCGGCGTACAGCGCATGCTCGTCGGCGCATTCGAACTCGGCGATGGGCCAGAGGATGCGGCTGGCCAGGCGCGACCACAGCACCGCGCGCTGGGCATCCAGCAGGCTGCCCTCGACGTTGGCGCCGGCGATGGTGGCGGTGGCGCGCGCGCAGCCGAGGGCGACCAGCTCGTCGGCCAGCAGGTATTCCAGGCCCTTGCCGCAGGAAGCGAAGAATTTCATGGCGTCACAGCGCCGCCAGCAGCGCGGCGAAAGCTTCGGCGCTGGCCTGCACGTGGTCGGACAGGCGGTGTGAATCGTTCACCAGCAGCAGCCGCGCGTCGCGCGCCGCCGCCCATTCCACCACCTGCGCGGCCGGGATCAGCTCGTCGTGCCAGCCGTGGATGATCGAGGTCGGCACGCTCGCGGCCTGCATCGGTGGCGCGCCCTCCATGACCACCGGCGGGGCCATCAGGAACAGGCCGGCCACCGGCAGCTGCCGCGACACGTGGCCGCTGATGTAGGCGCCCAGGCTCGATCCTGCCAGCACCAGCGGGCCGCGCGCAGCGGCGGCCTGCGCCAGCGCCTGCAGGCGGGCGATGCGGGCGGCCACGTCGCCCAGCGGCGTCACCTCGCGGCGGGCGTCCAGGTCGGTGTAGTCGGGGCGTTCGTGGGTCCAACCCAGGCGCTCGGCCACATCGGCCAGCGCGGTCACTTTGGTCGCATCGGGGCCGCTTTCGAAGCCGTGCGACAGAATGCAATGTCCTCTCATGGGTGAATGCTAGCATCGGCGCATGCCCGCCCCGACGATCCACGCGCACCACCTGCCCTATGCGGAGCTGCTGGCCGCACGTGCGCCGGACGCCGTCGACACCGTGGTCATCCACTGCACCGAGCTGCCCGACCTCGCCACCGCGCGCGCATACGGCGAGCGGGTCCTCTACGACTCCGGCACCGGCAACAGCGGGCATTACTACATAGACCGCGACGGCCGCATCGAGGAGTACGTGCCGCCCGCGCGCAGCGCCCACCACACCCGCGGCTGGAACGCGCGCAGCATCGGCATCGAACTGGTCAATACCGGCCGGTTCCCCGACTGGCTGGATTCCCGCCGGCAGGCGATGGACGAGCCGTACACCGACGCGCAGATCGCCGCGCTGACCGCCCTGCTGCAGCGGCTGTGCACTGAACTCCCGTCGCTGGCGCAGATCGCCGGCCACGAGGATCTGGATCGCGACGAGGTCGAAGCCAGTGACGACCCCGCCCTGAAGGTGCGGCGCAAGCGCGACCCGGGGCCGCTGTTCCCGTGGCGGGCCGTGCTGGACGCGGTGCCGCTGCGGCGGCTCGCATAGCGGCGCCCACCCTGCCCGCAAAGGGAAGCGTCATGGCCGCCCCGTATAATTCCGGCCCATGAACGCCCCCGTCTCCGAACTGATCGAACTGCTGTCGCTGGAACGTCTGGAAGACGACCTGTTCCGCGGCCAGAGCCGCGACATCGGCACCAAATACGTGTTCGGCGGGCAAGTGCTGGGACAGGCGCTGTCGGCGGCGCAGGCCACCATGACCGAGCCGCGCAACGCGCATTCGCTGCACGCCTATTTCCTGCGTGCCGGCAACATCGAGGCGCCGATCGTCTACCACGTGGACCGCACCCGCGACGGCGGCAGCTTCTCGGTGCGGCGGGTCACCGCGATCCAGCACGGCAAGGTGATCTTCTTCTGCGCCGCCTCGTTCCAGGACGAGGAGCCGGGCGCGGAGCACCAGCTGTCGATGCCGGACGTGCCCAAGCCCGAAGACCTCGAGCCCGCGCCGGCGATTCCGCCGGAGAAGCTGGCGCTGCTGCCGACCAAGGTGCAGCGCTGGCTGGACCGCGCCGGGCCGTTCGAGTTCCGCCATGTCTATCCGCGCGACGAGCTGAACCCGCCGAAGCGCCCGCCGTTCCAGCAGGTGTGGTTCCGCCTGACCGAGAAGGTCGGCGACGCGCCGGAACTGCACCGCGCGCTGCTGGCCTACGCCAGCGACTTCCACCTGCTCGGCACCGCCACCTTCCCGCACGGCATCAGCTACTACCAGCCGAACGTGCAGATGGCCTCGCTGGACCACGCGCTGTGGTTCCACCGCAGCTTCCGCGCCGACGACTGGCTGCTGTATTCGATCGACAGCCCCAGCGCGCAGGGTGCGCGCGGACTGGCACGCGGACAGGTGTTCGACCGCAGCGGGCGGCTGGTGGCCAGCACCGCGCAGGAAGGGATGATCCGGGTGCTGCCGGCGTGAGGAAGGTCTTCTCCAGCCAGCGCCTGGAAAACGTGGAAGCCGTGGCCGAACTGCTGCGCGCCGAAGGCATCGCGGTCAGGATCACCAACGGTCGCTCCTATCGCAGCCGCCGGCGTGCAAACTTCAGCTACGACAGCCGGCGTATCCCGGAAGACCTGCCATCGGTCTGGATCGTGCATTCCGAAGACCAGCCGCGCGGCCGCCAGCTGCTACGCGAGATGGGCCTGCTGGAAAGCACCCGCGACCCGGGTTCGAGCTATCTGCCCAGCGGCCGCCACGGCGAGGCGACCGGCAAGGCCGATTTCTTCAGCCCCAAGCGGGTCAAGCTGGGACTGCTGTTGCTGATCGTCGGCGGCATCGCGCTGATCGCGGTGGCCACGCGCCGGCAGGCGCCCGAGGTGGTCGCCACCGCGCCGGTCGCGGCCAATGCGCCGTCCCCCGCACCGCCGCCGCTGGTGCCCGAGGCAATCACCGAGGTGCAGGTCCACCGCGTGGACGTGCCCACCGCGCTGGCGCAGCTGCTGGTGACCGAGACTCTGGAGCGGCGCAAGCCGGCGCAGGCCTGCCTCGCGGTCGATGGCGGCGACCCGTCGGCGAAGCTGCTGCAGGCGCTGCCGACCAAGCCCGCCGCGCTGTTCCCGGCGTCGGCCTGCCCGGGCAAGGACGCACTGGCCATCGCGGTGGACAACTACCTCACCGACGGCAGCGGCAGCGGCGAGGTGCAGCTGACGGTGGGGGGCGGCAAACCCCGCGTGCTCGAGGTGGAGCGCAACGGCACCGCCTGGCGCGTGCTGCGCCGGCGCTGATACACGCGGCATCCGCCGGAACGGGAACGGCCCGCATCGCTGCGGGCCGTCTTCATTGCCGGTGCTGCAGATTCAGCGCTTCGGCATCTGCGCCGGATGGCCGTCGTGCGACATCCGCCGCGCTTTTCCGTCGCGGCCGTGGCCGCACACCTCGCCCATCCTGTCGAACTCGGCGCGGCTGAGCTGGCCATTCTTGTCGGCATCGGCCTTGCCGAAGCACTCCGCGCGTCGCTGGGCCATGCGCGCCTGACGATCCGCCTTGTCGATGTAACCGTCCTTGTTCACGTCCATCTGCGCGAAACGCTGGTCCATGCCGCTCTTGCCGGCCTGCATCTCGGCGCGGCTGATGCGGCCGTCGCCATCGGTGTCCAGCGCCCGCATGCCGCCGTGCTGGCCACGCATGCCACCCGCTTGCCCGCGCATTCCGGCGCGATGCATCGGCAGCTCCTCGCCGCTCAGCTTGCCGTCCTTGTCCTTGTCCAGCTGCGCGAACTTCTCCGCAAGGCGCGGGAACTTCGCAGCCTCTTCCTTGGTGATCACGCCATCAGCGTTGGCGTCGGGCTTGGCCTGCATGCGCGGCGCGGCGGTCTGGGCGAACGCCAGGGTCGAAGCCAGCGCGGCGGCGATGGCCAGGGTCAGGATGTGCAGCTTCTTCATCGGTCTTCTCCTCCCGGCACCGACCGGGCTTGTGATGGAAAACGCCGCTGCGTCGCCCCGGTTGACCGCGCAAACCTGCCCGCCGCTGAACGTCGGCGCTATCCTGCGACCATGGGCGGCAACGACGACAACCTGCGACTGTTCCACAGCGCCCCGCATCCCTGCGGCTACTGGCCCGACCGCGAGGCCCGCGACCTGGTGCTGGACCCGCGCGACGAGCGCCTGCCGAGGCTCTACCCGATGGCACTGGCGTGGGGGTTCCGCCGCAGCGGCGACATCGTCTACCGTCCGGGCTGCAGCGGCTGCCGCGCCTGCGTGCCGGTGCGGGTGCCGGTGGCCGCCTTCGCCCCCGACCGCAGCCAGCGGCGATGCCTTGCCCGCAATGCGGATGTCGAAGCGCACGTGGTTGCGCCTGCCTGCACCGACGAATACCTGGCGCTGTACCGG
>JANJSW010000231.1 GCA_024711415.1 Thermomonas sp.
AACGCGCCTCAAGAATCCGCGATCCCGGCCGATGACATGACTGCCCAAACCCTGAACCCGGATATTCCATGAATAGCCCCGCAGCGCCGCATTCCGCCACCAGCGCCTCCGCCAAGGCCGCTACCGCCGGCGAATTCCTCACCTTCACCCTCGGGCAGGAGGAATACGGGGTCGACATCCTGAAGGTGCAGGAGATCCGCGGCTACGACGCGGTCACCCGCCTGCCGGACGCGCCGGAGTACATCAAGGGCGTCATCAACCTGCGCGGCACCATCGTGCCGGTGATCGACATGCGGGTGAAGTTCCGCCTGGAAGCCAAGGTCGACGCGCTGACCGTGATGATCGTCCTCAACGTGGCCGACCGCGTGGTGGGGATGGTGGTGGACAGCGTCTCCGACGTGGTGCAGCTGACCGCCGAGCAGATCCGCGCGATGCCCGAGGTGGGCACCGGCATCGACCGCCGCTTCCTGACCGGGATCGGCGCGCTGGACGAACGCATGCTGATCCTGCTCGACATCGAGGGCCTGATGACCAGCACCGAAATGGGCCTGGTGGTCGACAACGCCGCCGCCCAGGCGGCCTGACCCCATCCGGCAGACGCCACCGCGCCCCGGCTGCACTGCCGGGGCGCCTTTCCGCACCGCCTTCCGCCCCCTTCCCCGTTTTCGGCCCGCATGAACCTCTTCCAGTCGCTGTCGAACAAGCTCGCCAACCTGTCGGTCCAGCGCAAGCTGATCCTGCTGACCCTGATCGCCGCGATCGGAATCATCACCGTGGCCGTCGTCGCGGCGCGCTTCCAGTACCTGGACGTCTACAAGACCCGCAAGGTGGTGCTGGACATCCGCGTGCAGCTGGCCAACAGCGTGATCGACCATTACCGCGCACTGGAACAGAGTGGCCAGCTTCCGCGGGCGCAGGCGCAGCAACAGGCGCTTGCCGCGCTGAGCACCATGCATACGGACGACAACGACAACTATTTCTACGTCCTCGACACCGGCAACCGGATGCTGATGCATCCGCTGCGCAAGGACCTGATCGGGCAGGACCTGAAGGACTACCGCACCGACCACGGCGACCGCCTGTTCCATGACCAGCTGGAGTCCGTGCGCAAGGGCGACGGGTTCACCACCTACCACTGGGCCAAGCCCGGCCACGGTGACGAGCCGGTCCCGAAGATGGCGTACGCGCGACTGTACAAGCCCTGGAGCTGGGTGGTGGCCACCGGCGTCTACATGGATGACGTGCAGGCCCAGGCCTGGCGCTTCACCGGGATCATGACCCTGGCCGGCGGCCTTCTGGTGATCGTGCTGTTCAGTCTCGGGTGGATGATCGGCGACCGCATCGTCGGCCCGCTGCGCAAGGCCACGGCGGTGGCGAACGCGATTGCCCACGGCAAGCTGGACAACGTGGTCGCGCAGACCTCGCGCGACGAATGCGGCCAGCTGCTGGGCAGCATGCGCGGCATGCAGGACCGCATCCAGGCGGTGCTGGCGGCGCAGCGCGAGATGGGGCGCCAGCACGAAAGCGGCGTCATCAGCTACCGGATGGACGAGAACGCCTTCCCGGGCGAATACGGCGCGATGGTGGCGGGCACCAACCAGCTGGTCGCCAGCCACATCGGCGTGAAGATGCAGGTCATCGCGTTGGCCCAGCGCTACGCCATCGGCGACTTCAGCCAGGACATGCCGGTGCTGCCAGGCGAGAAGGCCGAGATCACCGAGACGATGGCGACCATCAAGCGCAACCTCGGCGCGATCAGCCAGAGCATCCGGCAGCTGGGCGACGCGGCCGCCAAGGGTGATTTCAGCCTGCGCGGCGACGCCTCTGCCTACCAGTACGAATTCCGCGAGATCCTGCTCAGCCTGAACCGCCTGATGCAGACCACCGACCAGAACCTCGGCCAGATTTCCGGCCTGCTCCAGGCCATCGCCCGCGGCGATCTGACCGCGCGCATGCACGGGGATTTCCACGGCGTGTTCGCGCGCATGCGCGACGACGCCAACGCCACCGTGGCCCAGCTCACCGGGATCGTGTCCGGCATCCAGCAGGCCGCCGGCAACATCAATGCCGCCGCCAGCGAGATCGCCGCCGGCAACGACAACCTGTCGAGCCGCACCGAGCAGCAGGCCGCCTCGCTGGAAGAGACTGCCGCCTCGATGGAGGAGCTCACCTCCACGGTGAAGCAGAACGCCGACAATGCCCGCCAGGCCAACCAGCTGGCACAGGGTGCGGCGCAGGTGGCGGCGCAGGGTGGCCAGGTGGTGGATCAGGTGGTGACCACCATGGGCGCGATCGAAGCCTCGTCGAAGAAGATCGCCGACATCATCAGCGTGATCGACGGCATCGCCTTCCAGACCAACATCCTGGCGCTGAACGCGGCGGTGGAAGCCGCCCGCGCCGGTGAGCAGGGCCGCGGCTTCGCGGTGGTGGCGGGCGAAGTGCGCGCGCTGGCGCAGCGCAGTGCCGGCGCGGCCAAGGAAATCAAGCAGCTGATCGAGGAGTCGGTGGACAAGGTCACCGACGGCTCGGCGCTGGTGCGCGAAGCGGGCAGCACCATGCACGAGATCGTGACCTCGGTGCAGCGCGTGACCGACATCATGGCCGACATCTCCGCGGCATCGCAGGAGCAGAGCTCGGGCATCGAACAGGTCAACCGCACGGTGACCCAGATGGACGAGACCACCCAGCAGAACGCAGCGCTGGTGGAAGAAGCGACCGCGGCGGCCCGCTCGATGGAAGACGAAGCGCGCCAGCTCAGCGCGGCAGTGGCGGTGTTCCGGCTGGAGGATGGCGGCGCGCGCACGCACGCCCACGCGCCGGTGACCGGGCTGGACGACGACGACGAGATCGCCGCATTCGACGCGGCTTGAATCGCCGCCCAGCGGGACGCAACGCCCGGGCGCCGACCGCACCGGGCCGTGGCCCCGGCCGGCTGCGGACTCCGGCAGTGGCCGCCGCGTAGCGAGCGACGCCCGGCCCGCGGCACGACGGGCACTTCCCGCACTCAAGAATCGCCGGCCGCAGCCGTAGCAGAAAAAGCGCCCCGCCGTTTCGCACGGACGGGCCATCGGTTGTACCCGCAAGATCTCCCGGAGTGCCAATGCGCCGTTCCCTGCCAGCTCTTCCCGTCGCCGCGCTTGCGGCTGTCGCCTGCGCCGTGCCCGCCGCCGCGGCCGAGCTGCCGTTCGACATCGCGCCCATCGCCAACGTGCAGTACGAATGGACGCGGGTGGATTCTGACCTCGGCCCGCTGCAGACCGAGGACGGCTTCCGCCGCGCCCGACTTGGCTTCCGGCTGAAGGGCGACAACAAGCGCTGGCAGGTGGTGGTGGACCACGATTTCGCCGACAGGACGCCGCCGGATGCCTACCTCGAACTGACCCCGGGCGAAGGGCACTCCTTCCGCCTCGGCCAGTTCAAGCAACCGTTCGCGCTGGAAGACGCGATTGCCGACAAGCAGACCGCCTTCCTCGAGGCGTCCCCGGTGGGCGCCTTCGTGATCAGCCGCCGGATCGGCGCGGAATACGCGCGCTGGGGCAAGCGCGGCACGTTCATCGCCGCCCTGTTCGGTCATCGCCTCGACGGCACCAGCGATTCGCCGGGTGCCAGCATGCGCGGCACCTGGCTGCTGCGCTCGGGCAAGGAAGAAAGCGCCCACGTCGGCCTGAGCCTGGCCAGCGAATCGCCGCGCAGCCACAGCGCCAGCTACAGCCTCAACGCCGGCAGCGTGCTCAGCGACCTGCGGGTGGCATCCACCGGCAGCATCACCGGCGTGGACCGGATCGACCGCGCCGCGATCGAGGGCCTGTGGGTACGCGGGGCCTGGTCGCTGCAGGCCGAGTCGGCGAAGGTGTTCCTGCGCCGCGATGCCGGCGACGTCAACGGCGATGCCGCCAGCATGCAGCTGACCTTCTCGCCCACCGGCGATGGCCGCAGCTACAAGCGCGGCGTGGCCACCGCGCCCTCGCCCAAGGGCCACGTGGGCTGGGAACTGGCGCTGCGCTACAGCGTGATGGACCTCAACGACGGCCCGGCCATGCGCGGCGGCCGCGCCGACAGCTGGGGCCTGGCCGCCACCTGCTACCCGCACCCGAACATGCGGGTGATCGCCAACCTCCTGCAATACGACAGCAGCCGCCGCGGCATCGCCAACGATCCACTGACCGTTGGCCTGCGCGTGCAGTTCACCTACTGACCGGGGATCCGCCATGCTCCAGAACCTCACCATCGGCAAGCGCCTCGCCATCGGGTTTTCCGCGCTGGCGGTCCTGATCCTCATCACCGGCGCGTTTTCCGCCCTGCGCATGGGCAACACCCAGCGCATGGTGCAGAAGGTCACCGACGAGTCGGTGCCGGCGATCCGCGACCTCGGTCGGCTGGCGACGATGCTGGCCGAATACCGGGTCAGCGAACGCGGCCTGGTGTCCAGCGCCGACGACCCGGCCAAGCGCGAGGAATACGCCGGCGAACTGGCGGAAGGCAGCAAGGCCTTCTTCGCCCTCGCCAAGACGTACGAATCGAAGATCAGCGACACCCGCGATCGCGCGCTGTACAAGGAGACCATGGCGCGGGCCAACCGCTACTTCGACAACAGCCGCAAGCTGGTCGCGGCGCTGGCGGTGGGCGACATGACCCCGGCCAAGGGCGCCGCCGACCTGCGCCAGGCTACCGCCGACCAGCTGGGCAGCCTGCTGGACTACAACATGCAGCGCCTCGACCAGGCGGTGGATGCACAGCAGCGCAGCTACCGGCTCAGCCTGCTGGCCATCGCGGTGCTGCTGGTGGTGGCGCTGGTGCTGGCCACGATCGGCGCCATCGGCATCAGCCGTTCCATCGTGCGCCCGCTGCGCGAGGTGGTCGGGGTGGCCAACGCCGTTTCCCAAGGCAACCTCGACGGCCGCATCGCCTGCAACGACGGCAGCGAGATCGGCGACCTGGCCCGCGCCATGCGCGGCATGGTGACCACGCTGGGCCACTTCGCCACCGCCCAGTCGCAGCTCGAGCAGCAGCACGAAGCCGGCAACATCGACTTCCAGATGGACGCCGCGCGTTTCCCCGGCGCATACGGGCGCATGGCAGAAGGCATCAATTCGGTGGTGGCCGCGCACGTCCACGTCAAGATGAACGCGATCCGGATCGTGGCCCAGTACGCCCGCGGCGACCTGGCCGAGGACATCGAACGCTACCCCGGCCAGAAGGCGCGCGTGACCGAAGCGGTGGACGCGGTCAAGGCCGGCATGCTGGCGATCAATGCCGAGATCAAGACGCTGGTGGAGGCCGCGGTGGCCGGCGATTTCGGCAAGCGCGGCAACGCCCGCCGCTTCGAGTTCGTCTATGCGGAACTGATCGAGGCCCTGAACAACCTGATGGCCACCGCCGACCACGGCCTGTCCGAAGTCGGCGAAGTGCTGTCTGCAGTGGCCGATGGCGACCTGACCCGGCGCATCGACACCCGCCTGCCCGGCCGCTTCGGCGAGCTGGCCAGCGACACCAACCGCACCGTCGAGCACCTCACCGGCATCGTCGGCCAGATCCGCACCGGCAGCGAATCGATCAACGCCTCGGCGCACGAGATCGCCCGCGGCAACGAGGACCTGTCGCGCCGCACCGAGCAGCAGGCGGCGGCGCTGGAGGAAACCGCTTCGTCGATGGAGGAACTGACCTCCACGGTCAGGCAGAACGCCGACAACGCCCGCCAGGCCAGCCAGCTCGCGCACGGCGCCGCCGGGGTGGCGGAGCGCGGCGGCGAGGTGGTCGGCCAGGTGGTGCAGACCATGAGCGGCATCACCGCGTCCTCGCACCGGATTGCCGACATCATCGGCGTGATCGACGGCATCGCCTTCCAGACCAACATCCTCGCCCTGAACGCGGCGGTGGAAGCCGCGCGCGCCGGCGAACAGGGCCGCGGCTTCGCGGTGGTCGCCGCGGAAGTGCGCACGCTGGCGCAGCGCAGCGCCGGCGCGGCCAAGGAAATCAAGCAGCTGATTACCGATTCGGTATCGCAGGTGGAAACCGGCAGCGCGCTGGTGGATCAGGCCGGCCGCACCATGGGCGAGATCGTCGACAGCGTGAAGCGCGTCACCGACATCATGGCCGACATTTCCGCAGCTTCGCAGGAACAGAGCGCCGGCATCGAGCAGGTCAACCAGGCCATCACCCAGATGGACGAAGGCACCCAGCAGAATGCCGCGCTGGTCGAGGAAGCGTTCGCTGCGGCGCAGAGCATGGAGCACCAGGCCAACGAGCTGGTGGGTCTGGTCGCCGCGTTCAACACCCGCCGCTAACGACGCTGCCCTCTCCCCGCACGCGGGGGGAGAGGGTGCGGTATCCGGTCGCCGCCGACGCTGCGTCCACGACCTTCCCCGCACGCCGGGAGCCGGTGCCCGCCGGCAGCAGCCGGACACGAAAAAGAACGCGCCGGCAGCCGGCGCGTTCCCGTGCAAACCTGGCCGCCGGCTCAGCCGGCGGTGGAATGGCTCAGAGCTTGAACTCGAGCTTCACCTTGCCGCGGCTCTCGCCGGGGGCGAATTCCCACTGCTTGACCGCCTTCACCGCGGCGGCCACGAACACGCGGCCCGGCTTGGCGTCGACCACCGAGACCTCGGCGACCTTGCCATCCGGCCCCACGCTGTATTCCACCTCGACATAGCCGGTGGTGCCGGAGCGCGCGGCGTCGGCGGGATAGACGGGATCGACCCGCTTGATCGGGTTGCCCGCCAGCACCGGCAGGGACAGGGCCATCGCGCCGGCGAAGATCGCCGCATTCAGGATCCGATGGAAGGGTCGGGACATGGCAGGAACTCCGTAGGGGTATGCAGGCGCGTATGCGCTCGACATCCACATCGGCCGCCGCCGGCGGGACTTGAGGGCGCTGCCCGGCAGGATTCCCCGGACTGCGATGTCGATCACGGTTGCAGGTGTTTGGCTCCGCCGCCGGCAAGCAATCGTTAAAGATTCCACGATGCGGGCCGATGCCGGCTTTGACCAAACCTTCGATTGCGCTCCCAGGGGCCCTACCATGCCGCAAAGCCTTTCTCTTGCAGATCGCCTGCTCGCTCCCGCCACCAACCTGATGGGGCGGCTGCGCTTCAACCAGAAGGCGATGCTGATCGGTGCGGCATTCACCCTGACCTGCGGCGTGCTGGCAGGCCTGGTGGTGACGCGTTCGCTGGGCGAAATCTCCGACGCGCGTACCGCCCGCTCCGCCACCGTCGGCCTGGACATCCTCCACGACGCCCAGCTGGCGATGCAGGATCACCGCCAGCTGCGCGCGCGCAAGCTGGCCAATGACGCCACCGCCACCGACCAGGGCATCGCCGATGCCGCGGCCCGGGTGGACAAGGCGCTGGCCAGCTTCGACACATGGCGCAGCGACGCCGGTTTCGACGACCGCGAGCTGGTCGAGTCGACCAAAGCCACTAGTGCGGCCTGGAAGA
>JANJSW010000296.1 GCA_024711415.1 Thermomonas sp.
TGGGCCACATCGCGCATGGCGCCGGCCGGTGCGCTCAGCGCGAAACCGAGCAGGCGCTCCTGTTTCGCCACGTCGAACAGTTCGTACTCGGTGCGGTAACCGTCGCCGCCAGGCACACAGCGTCCAATCAGCAGATAGTCCTGCTTGAGCATGCGCCAGGTGGGATAGGCCACCTCGCTGCCCTGCGTGGGGCGCTCCGGCAGGCTGGCCGGGTCTGGACTGCGGAACTGGCCGGACCGACCGAGATCGGCGCGGACTACGTTGCCGACGTCGGTCTGTCCGCAATCGCCACCAAACGGCACCACCGCGATCGGCAGGGCCGCGGCATTGCCGCCGACGATGTCGATTTCAAGGCTGCGCGACTGCGCCAGCACCGTGCAGGCGGGTAGCAACAGCAGCGGGACAAGCAGGCGGCGGGCGATGCGCTTCATGCGGCCTCACTGGCAGGAACAAGATGAATAGGTTGGACGATGCGGGCGACGGCTGGATGAACGCCAGCGGACTGCGGGAGCTTGCCATGTGCAGGTGCAAGCCGCGGTGACGATCAGCGATCTTCCGCCACGAAATTCAGGTCCAGGTTGCGGTTGAACACCGTTTCGAAGCCGGCATAAGGCAGCGGCGAGGCCTTGTAGATGGCGCGCTCCACCGACTGCCGGCCGGCCGCGTCGTACGGACACGACGCCGACACGCTGACATCGACCACCTCACCGCCCTGCAGCTGACGAATGGAGATGCGGCAGCGCTGGCCCAGCGCCACGGTTTCCGGACGGATCCACTGGCGCAGGATCGCCTGCTGCAGCGCGGCGGCGTACTTGGCCTGCAGGCCCGGATCGGTGCCGCGGTTGCCGGGCGGCGGCGGCGCGGTCGAGGCGCCCGGATTGCGTGCATCGGCCAGCTGCTGGGCGCGCTGCTCGGCCATGCTGCGCTCGCGCGCGGCCTGCTCGCGCAGCCTGCGGATTTCCGCCAGCTGGCGCTGCTTCTCGCGTTCCTGCTCGGCCTGCTTCTTCGCGTCCAGTTCGGCCTGGTCGGGCTGCCTGCGCTTCTGCTCCTGCTCGCGCGGCCGCTTGGCCACCTCCGGCGAAGGCGCGTCGCGCTGCACCTTTTCCTGTTCCACCGGCGCCGGCTCCGGCACTGGCGGCGGCAGCGCCTTCGGCTGCGGCGGGGGTGGCACGGCGTCCGGCACCGGCTCGGGCAGCGGATCGATTTTCTCCGCCGGCGGCGGCGCGGACTGCGCCTTGGGCGCGCGCTGCAGCGCGCGCTGCATCGAGGCGCTGAGGTCGGACACCGCGACCAGGTCGGCTTCGATGGGGTCGCCCTGCGCGGCCTCGGCCACGTTGTGCTGGGACCAGCGCAATCCCGCGAACATCAGCACGAACAGCAGCACGTGCAGGCCCAGTGCCTGCGCGACGGCGGTCCAGGTGTCGGCGCGCGTCTGCTTCACCCGCGGCCCGTCACGGCTTCGGTTCGCCCATCAGCCCGGCGCGCGAGACCTTGGCATCGCGCTGCAGTAGCGACAGGATTTCATAGACGGCCTGGTAGCTCACGTCACGGTCGCCGGCCACGTACACCGCCAGCTCCGGATCGGCCTCCACGAACGCGCGCACCTTCGCCACCAGCTGCTGTGCATCGACCGCCTGCGGCCGGTCCACGCCCTCGTAGGTCAGCGCCAGCGCCCCGTCCTTGCCGACCTGCACCACCACCGGCTGCTTCTTTTTCTGCTCCAGCGTCTTCGCATCGGCCTGCGGCAGGTTGACGTCCACGCCCACGTTGAGCAGCGGCGCGGTGACCATGAAGATGATCAGCAGCACCAGCATCACGTCGATGTAGGGAACGACGTTGATCTCGGCCTTGAGCCTGCGCTTGCGCGCGCGGCGGGTGGATGCGGTGGCCATGCGCGCCTCAGTCGTCGCCGTGGGTCTGGCGCTGCAGGATCGAGGAGAACTCCTCGCTGAAGGTCTCGTAGCGCACCGCCATGCGCTCTGCGCGGGTGGCGAAGCGGTTGTAGGCCCACACCGCCGGGATCGCGGCGAACAGGCCCATCGCGGTGGCGACCAGCGCCTCGGAGATGCCCGGCGCGACCGTCGCGATCGTCGCCTCCTTCATGCTGGCCAGGCCCTGGAACGAAATCATGATGCCCCAGACGGTGCCGAACAGGCCGACGTAGGGACTGATCGAACCGACGTTGGCAAGGAACTCGAGGTTGCGCTCCAGCCCGTCCAGCTCGCGCGAGGTGGCCGCGCGCATGCCGCGCTGCGCGCCTTCCAGCTGCATCCGCGCATCCACGCCGCGACGCTGGCGGATGCGGTTGAACTCGCGCATGCCGGCCTCGAAGATCGCCTCCAGCCCCTCGACGCTGCGGTGGCGCTCGGTGGCGGCGGCATACAGCTTGGTGAGCTCGGTGCCGGACCAGAAGGTTTCCTCGAAGCGGTCGGCCTCGCGCTCGGCGCGGTCCAGCACCCGCTTCTTGCGCAGGATGATGACCCACGACGCCAGCGAAGCCAGCAGCAGCAACAGCATCACCAGCTGCACCGGCAGGCTGGCGTGCAGCACCAGCTGGAGGATGTCGATGCCCTGGTCGCCCTGTGCGGCGGCAACCTGCGCGCCGGTGTCGGCCAGTTCCACGGTGCCGGCGGCGGCGGTATCGGGCAGCGCCTGCGGCAGCGATTGCAGCATCGTCGATGCGGGCATCAAGGGTTCTCCAACAGCGGCTTGAGTTTCGATGAAAGGGCATCCGGCAACGGGCACGGACGGAAGCTGGAGGCACGCAGCGCGGCGATCTTCACCGAGGCTGCGACCAGCAGCGCGCCGTCGCGCTCGATCCGCTGCGCCAGCACCAGGCTGGCGCCACGGCATTCCAGCAGGTGCACGCTGACCGACAGCTGATCGTCCAGCCGGGCCGGGGCGCGGAAGTCCAGATCCATCGCCCGCACCACGAAGACGACATCGGCCTCGCGCTTGAGTGAATCCTGATGCAGGCCGATGTCGCGCAGCCACTCGCTGCGCGCGCGCTCCATGAAGGCCAGGTACTGCGCGTGGTAGACCACGCCGCCGGCGTCGGTATCTTCCCAGTAGACGCGCACCGGCCAGACGAACGGCTCAGCCATTGTCGGCCTCGAACAGCCCCGGCGTCGCCGCCTTCGGCTTGAAGCCGAGGTGGCGGTAGGCCTTCGGCGTGGCCATGCGGCCGCGCGCGGTGCGTATCAGAAAGCCCTGCTGAATCAGGTAGGGCTCGATCACGTCCTCCAGCGTGCCGCGCTCTTCACTGAGCGCCGCGGCCAGGGACTCTACCCCCACCGGGCCGCCGTCGAAGGCGTCGATGATGATGCCGAGCATGCGCCGGTCCAATTCGTCGAAGCCTTCCGGGTCGACCTTCAGCATGTCCATCGCCGCGCGCGCGATGACGGCATCGATCGTGCCGTTGCCCTTGACCTGCGCGTAGTCGCGCACCCGCCGCAGCAGCCGGTTGGCGATGCGCGGGGTGCCGCGCGAACGCCGCGCCAGCTCGCCCGCGCCTTCGGCGTCGCAGGCGATGCCGAGGATCTGCGCGGAGCGGCGCACGATCCGCGCCAGCTCGTCGGCCGAGTAGAACTCCAGCCGCTGGACGATGCCGAAGCGGTCGCGCAGCGGCGCGGTCAGCAGGCCGGCGCGGGTGGTCGCGCCGATCAGGGTGAACGGCGGCAGGTCGAGCTTGATCGAGCGCGCGGCCGGGCCCTCGCCGATCATGATGTCGATCTGGCAGTCCTCCATCGCCGGATAGAGGATTTCCTCGACCACGGGCGACAGGCGGTGGATCTCGTCCACGAACAGCACGTCGTGCGGCTGCAGGTTGGTCAGCAGCGCGGCCAGGTCGCCGGCCTTTTCGATCACCGGGCCGGAGGTCACGCGCAGGTTCACGCCCAGCTCGTTGGCGATGACGTGGCTCAGCGTGGTCTTGCCGAGGCCCGGCGGACCGAAGATCAGCACATGATCCAGTGCTTCGCCGCGGCCCTTTGCCGCCTCGATGTAGATCTGCATCTGCTCGCGCACCGGCTGCTGGCCGAGGTATTCGTCCAATCGCTTCGGGCGGATGCTGGCATCCAGCGCCTCGTCTTCGCGGGCGGCGCCGGGGGCGATGATGCGGGGATCGTTCATGCCCGGATTATCGCGGCTTTTGTCGCGGCCGTGGCGCGACCGGCGGCCGCGCCTGCATCCCGGCAGCCATCGCCGCGGCGTGGCCTGGCGTTGTCCTCCCCCTGCACCGCGCTTAAGCTGCGGCCATGACGCACGCCTTGGAACGCGCTGCTCCGCTCGTTGCCAGACTGCCGGGACTGGCCCTGTTCACGCTGGCGGTTGCCGTTTCCGGGTGGTGGTCCATCCACATGACGTTGGGGCCGTCCGGCTTTTCGATGCTGTGGCTGCCCGGCGGCATCCTGTTCGGAATACTGCTGACTTCGCCGCGGCGGCACTGGGGCGGCTACCTGGCCTGTGCGCTGCTGGCATTCCTGCTCGCGAACCTGCCGCGCAATGGCCTGGGCGCCCTGCCCGTGATCCTCAGCCTGTGCAACGTGCTGGAAGCCTGGCTCGCGGCACGCATCGTGGCGCCCCGGGTGGCGGACGTCGGTCAGCTGGCGAACATCAACCGCACGCTGCGCGTCGGTGGCTTGGGCATGCTGTTTGCGTGCACGCTGTCCGCACTGGTCGCCGCTGCAACGCGCCATGCGCTGGTACCGGGACCGTATTCCTTCGCGATCCTGTTCGAGACCTGGCTGGCCTCGCACGCGCTTGGCATGGTGATCTTCGGCGCGTTGACGGTGATCACGCGGATCGAAGGGCACCGCATGCTGGGCCCGCGGAAACGCCGGCTGGAGCTGGTGGCGACGGTGGCGCTGGTGGCGGCCAGCGCCTGGCTCATCTTCATGCAGGCCAGCCTGTCGATCACCTTCCTGCTGCTGCCGCCGCTGATGTTCTGCGTGCTGCGGCACCGGTTCAGCGGGTTCGTGCCGGCGATGGCGCTGATTGCCGTGATTGCGGCGATGGCCACCGCGGCCGGCCATGGCCCGTTCGTGCTTGGCGCGGGGGCCAACGACGAAGTGGCGCGGGCGCGCATGCTGCAGCTGTTCATCCTGTGCTGCTGCTGGGTCGCGTTCCCGGTTGCATCGGTGCTGACCGAGCGCAGGATCCTGACCCATCGGGTAGCCCGCAGCGAGCAGCAGTACCGGATGCTGGCCGACTATTCCCGCGACCTGATCATCCGCATCGGACCCGGCCGCACGCTTGAATACATCTCGCCGTCGGTGACCGAATTGCTGGGCTGGACCCGCGAGGAATACGACCGCCTGCGCTGGGAGCTGGTGCACCCGGATGACGTGGCGATCCTGCGCGACACCATGGACCCCCTGTACGAGAAGGGGGGCATTGCCAGCATCGTATATCGCTGCCGACACAAGCAGGGAGCCTACATCTGGCTGGCGGCCAACGTCCGCAGCGTCCCCGACGCCAACGGTCGTGTCGCGCTGGTGTATTCCGGCCGAGACGTGACCTCGCGCGTGGAAGCCGAACTGGCGCTGGAGCAGCAGGTCCGGCGCGATCCGCTCACCGGCTTGGCCAATCGCCTGCTGTTCGACGAACGGCTGGCGCTGTCGCTGGCCCGCGCCGGCCGCAACCGCACCTGCGTCGGGCTGCTGTACATCGACCTGGACCATTTCAAAGCGATCAACGACACCCATGGGCACGCCGCAGGCGACCAAGCGCTGCGCGAGTTCGCGCGGCGCATCGGCGGCTGCATCCGCTCGGTGGACCTGGCGGTGCGGCTGGGCGGCGACGAGTTCGCGGTGCTGGTGGAGGACATCGCCACTCCCCAAAGCCTGCAGTTCGTGGCGGAGAAACTGGTGGCGACGATGCGCGAGCCGATGGTGCTTGGCAAGCTCACCCTGCAGGCCAGCGCGAGTATCGGCATCGGCATGAATGCCGCAGGGGAGTCGGA
>JANJSW010000002.1 GCA_024711415.1 Thermomonas sp.
CGCCGTTCACGGAAGGGCGGCCCAACGGCTACCTCAGCTACCGCTCGCACATCTGGACCGACACCGACGCCGACCGCACCGGCATGCTCGATTTCGTGTTCGAGGACGGCTTCGGCTACGAGCGCTACGTCGATTACCTGCTCGACGTGCCGATGTACTTCAGTTATCGCGACGGCATCTACCACGATGCCAGCGGCAAGTCGTTCCGCGACTTCATGCAGGGCCGGCTGGACGTGCTGCCCGGCGCGCTGCCGACCCTGCGCGACTGGAACGACCACATGACCACGGCCTTCCCGGAAGTGCGGCTGAAGAAGTTCCTGGAGATGCGCGGTGCCGACGGCGGCCCGTGGGGCCGGCTGTGCGCGCTGCCGGCGTTCTGGGTGGGCCTGCTGTACGACGACGCGGCGCTGGATGCCGCCTGGGACCTGGTCAAGGATTTCAGCCTGGCCGAACGCCACGCGCTGCGCGATGGCGTGCCGAAGCATGCGCTGGGGCTGCCGTTCCGCGGCGGCACGCTGCGCGACCTGGCCCGTCGCGCGCTGGAGATTTCCGCCGCGGGCCTGCGCCGTCGCGCCGTGCAGGACCGCTGCGGTGCCGACGAAACCGGCTTCCTCGATCCGCTGGTGGAGATCGTGGAATCCGGCAAGACCCCCGCCGAGCGCAAGCTGGCGCTGTTCCACGGGGAATGGCGCGGCAGCGTCGACCCGGTGTTCTGCGAGTTTTCCTACTGAGCGCAGGCGCGCGGGGCGGATAGTCCCAACCGCAACCGTTGCCGCAGCGCATCAAAATCGCGTTAGCCTGCGGCCATGGCCACTTCCGACGCGCCGCTGCGCGAGCAGCTTGATTTCACAGCCACCGACGCGCCGCTGCGCGACGATGTGCGCCGGCTGGGCGCGATGGTCGGCGACATGCTGGCCGAGCAGGTGGCACCGGCCTTCCTCGAGCAAGTGGAAACCCTGCGGCGGATCGCGATCGCCCGGCGCGAGCAGGGCGAGCCCGTGGACGCGCTGGCGCAGCGGCTGGCGCAGGTGCCGCTTGCGCAGGCGGAGCCGCTGGTGCGGGCGTTCGCAGCCTATTTCAGCGCCACCAACGTGGCCGAGCGCGTGCACCGGATCCGCCGTCGCCGCGACTACCAGCGGCTGGGCGAGGCGCCGCAGCCGGGTGGGCTGGAGGCGGTGCTGCGCGGCTTGCGCGACGAGGGCGTGACGCTGGCGGAGCTGCAGGCGCAGCTGGCCGGGCTGTGCGTGGAGCCGGTGTTCACCGCGCATCCCACCGAGGCGGTGCGGCGCGCGCTGCTGCTGAAGGAAAAGACCGTGGTCGAACGGCTGATCGCCGACATCGACCGCACCCGCACGCCGCCGGAGCGGCGCGCCGACGATGCCCGCATCCGCCAGTCGCTGACCACCGCCTGGCAGACCAACGAGGCGCCGCCGCAGCGGCCCAGCGTGGCCGACGAGGTGGAACACGTCGGCTTCTACCTTGGCAGCGTGCTGTACCGCGTGCTGCCGGTGTTCTACGAGGCGTTTTGCGATGCGGTGGAGGCCGTCTATGGCGAACGCATCGCGCTGCCGCCCCTGCTGCGCTTCGGCAGCTGGGTCGGCGGCGACATGGACGGCAACCCCAACGTCGGTGCGGCCAGCGTGCGCGACGCGCTGGCCGCGCAGCGGGCGCTGGCGCTGGACTGCTACCTGGCCGACCTGCGCGCGCTGGGCGACATCCTCACCCAGAGCCACGGCCATGCCGGCATCGATGTGGAAGTCGAGGCGCGTGCCGCCGCACACCGGGCTTTGCTGCCGGAAGGCATGGTGCGCAATCGGCCGCGGCTGGCCGACATGCCCTACCGGCAGCTGCTGTGGGCGATGCGTGCGCGCCTGCAGGCCACCGGCGAAGGCGCGACGGGTGGTTATGCCGATGCAGCGGCCTTCATCGACGACCTGGTGCTGATCGACGCCAGCCTGGCCCGGCACCGCGGCGACCATGCCGGTCGCTTCGCGCTGCGGCGCATCCTCTGGCGTGCGCGCACCTTCGGCTTCCACATGGCCGCGCTGGACCTGCGCCAGGATTCCGCCGTGCACGAGCAGGCGCTGGCTGCGCTGGAGGCGGATGCCGAGTGGGTCGCGCGCCCGCTGCCGGCGCGGATCGAGCGGTTGCATGCGCTGATCTCGGGCGCTGCACCGGTCGACGCGGGCGCAGCCGACGCCTCGGCGACGCTGGAGGTGTTCCGCACCGTGCGCGAACTGCGCGCGGCGCTGGGCAAACATGCCTTCGGTCCCTACATCATCAGCATGGCGCGCAATGCCGCCGACGCCCTGGCCGTGCTGGCGCTGGCGCGCATCGCCGGCTGCGTCGTCGACGGCGAAGTGCCGCTGGACGTGGCGCCGCTGTTCGAGACGGTGGACGACCTGGAGGCTGCGCCGGCGACGATGCAGGCGCTGTTCGCCGACCCGCTGTACCGCCGCCACCTGGCCGCGCGCGGCGGGCGGCAGGTGGTGATGCTGGGCTACAGCGACAGCGCCAAGGATGGCGGACTGTTGGCATCACGCTGGGCGCTGCAGCGCGCGCAGGTCGAGCTGCTGGACGTGGCGCGCGCGGCCGGCCTGCAACTGGTGTTCTTCCATGGCCGCGGTGGTTCGGTCAGCCGCGGCGGCGGCAAGACAGAGCGGGCGATCATGGCGGCGCCGCGCGGCAGCGTGGCCGGGCGCATGCGCGTCACCGAGCAAGGCGAGGTCATCCATCGCAAATACGGGATACGCGCGCTGGCGCTGCGCAACCTCGAGCAGATGACCGGCGCCGTGCTGCGCGCATCGCTGCGGCCGCGACCGCCGGAGCCGCGCGAGGGCGAGTGGCGCGCGCTTGCCGCCGAGCTGGCGCAGGTCTCGCGCACGCACTACCGCGCGCTGGTGCACGAGCATCCGGACTTCCCGGCTTACTTCCGTTCGGCCACGCCGGTGGACGTGATCGAGCGCCTGCACATCAGCTCGCGGCCATCGCGCCGCCGCGATGGCGGCATCGCCAACCTGCGCGCGATCCCCTGGGTGTTTTCGTGGGCGCAGAGCCGTTCCGGCCTGACCGGCTGGTACGGCATCGGGACCGCCCTGCGCCACGGCATCGATGTGCACGGACTGGACGCGATGGTGGCCATGGCCCGCGACTGGCCGTTCTTCGCCGCGATGATCGACGACGTGGAGATGGCGATGGCGAAGTCCGACATCGACATCTTCGAACGCTATTCCGCGCTGGCCGGCGGGTTGCATCCGGTGTTCTTTCCGCCCATCGCCGAGGAGTTCGAACGCACCCGCGAGGCGATCCTCGCGATCAAGCAGCGCGACGCGCTGCTGGCCGACGATTACCGGCTGCGCCTGTCGATCCGGCTGCGCAACCCCTACGTCGATCCGATCAGCCTGCTGCAGGTGGGCCTGCTGCGGCGCTGGCGCGAAGGCGGGCGCGAGGATGATGCCCTGCTGCGCACGCTGGTCTCCACCGTCAACGGCATCGCCGCGGGGATCCAGAACACCGGCTAGGGTGGTGCGGGCATCGCGGCGTGTGTGCCAGACTGGCTTCGCCTATACTCCCCTGCAGTATCGCTGGGTGCCGCCGTGCCGCATTCTCCGGAAGACAAAAAGCGCGCCACCACGCGCCTGCGCCGCATTCGCGGCCAGGTGGACGCGCTGGAGCGCGCGGTGGAAGCGGGTAGCGACTGTGCGCCTATCCTGCAACAGCTGGCCGCACTGCGCGGCGCCGTCAACGGCCTGATGGCCGAGATCCTGGACAGCCATCTGCGTGGGGAATTCACCCAGCTCGCCAGCGACCCGAAAATCCGCAAACAACACCAGCAGAGCATCGATGAAGTGATCGCGCTGGTACGTTCGTATCTCAAGTAGACCCACCGGAGCCATGCCATGAAATCCCGCGCCGCCGTTGCCTTCGCCGCTGGCCAGCCGCTGCAGATCGTCGAGATCGACGTCGACCCGCCCAGGGCCGGCGAAGTGCTGGTGAAGATCACCCACACCGGCGTCTGCCATACGGACGCGTTCACCCTGTCGGGCGACGACCCGGAGGGCCTGTTCCCCTGCGTGCTGGGCCACGAGGGTGCCGGCGTGGTGGTGGAGGTGGGCGAGGGCGTGACCAGCGTGAAGCCGGGCGACCACGTGATCCCGCTGTACACCGCCGAATGCGGCGAATGCCTGTTCTGCAAATCCGGCAAGACCAACCTGTGCACCTCCGTGCGCGCCACCCAGGGCAAGGGCGTGATGCCGGACGGCACCACCCGCTTCTCCTACAACGGCCAGCCGCTGTACCACTACATGGGTTGCAGCACCTTCAGCGAATACACGGTGGTGGCCGAAGTCTCGCTGGCGAAGATCAACCCCGAGGCCAACCACGAGCAGGTTTGCCTGCTGGGCTGCGGCGTCACCACCGGCCTTGGCGCGGTGAAGAACACGGCGAAGGTGGCCGAAGGCGATTCGGTCGCGGTGTTCGGCCTGGGCGGCATCGGGCTGGCGGTGATCCAGGGGGCAAGGCGCGCGAAGGCGGGGCGGATCATCGCCATCGACACCAATCCCTCGAAATTCGACATGGCCCGCGACATGGGTGCCACCGACTGCGTGAACCCGAAGGATTTCGATAAACCGATCCAGCAGGTGATCGTGGAGATGACCGGCTGGGGCGTGGACCACAGCTTCGAGTGCATCGGCAACGTCAACGTGATGCGCGCTGCGCTGGAGTGCGCGCACCGTGGCTGGGGCCAGAGCGTGATCATCGGCGTGGCCGGCGCGGGGCAGGAGATCTCCACCCGCCCGTTCCAGCTGGTGACCGGCCGCAAGTGGATGGGCACCGCCTTTGGTGGCGTGAAGGGCCGCAGCCAGCTGCCGGGCATGGTGGAAGAGGCGATGGCCGGCGAGATCCAGCTTGCGCCATTCGTGACCCACACCATGGGCCTGGAGGGGATCAACGAAGCCTTCGAACTGATGCACGAGGGCAAGTCGATCCGCTCGGTGGTGCGCTTCTGAGGGGGATGGCCTGATGGAACGCATCGAACACCGCGCCTGCTTCGGCGGCTGGCAGGACGTGTACCGGCACCGCTCGGCGGTGCTGGGCTGCGACATGACCTTCGCGATCTACCTGCCGCCGCAGGTGCAGGACGGACCGGTGCCGGTGCTGTACTGGCTGTCGGGCCTGACCTGCACCGAACAGAACTTCATCACCAAGGCGGGTGCGCAGCGCTATGCGGCCGAGCATGGCGTCGCCATCGTCGCGCCGGACACGAGCCCGCGCGGTGACGGCGTGGCCGATGCGGAGGGCTACGACCTGGGCAAGGGCGCCGGCTTCTACGTCAACGCCACGCAGGCGCCGTGGGCGGCGCATTACCGCATGTTCGACTACGTGGCCGAGGAACTGCCGGCGCTGGTCGAAGCGCATTTCCCGGTCACCGCCGCGCGCGCGATCAGCGGGCATTCGATGGGTGGCCACGGGGCGTTGGTGGTGGCGCTGCGCAACCCGGGGCGCTATCGCAGCGTGTCGGCGTTCTCGCCGATCGTTGCGCCCTCGCAGGTGCCGTGGGGGCAGAAGGCGTTCGCCGCCTATCTTGGCGAGGACTGTGCGGCCTGGGCGCAGTACGACGCCAGCGAGCTGATCAGGACGGCTGCGGAAAAGCTGCCGGTGCTGGTCGACCAGGGCGAGGCCGACGAGTTCCTCGATGCCCAGCTGCAGCCGTGGCGTCTGAAGGACGCCGCCGATGCTGCCGGGTATCCGGTGTATCTGCGCATGCAGCCGGGCCATGACCACAGCTACTACTTCATCGCCAGTTTCATCGGTGAGCACATCGCCCACCACGCGGCGGCGCTGCGCGAATAATAATCAGCGCATCAGGCGGGAAATTAAGCTGAGTATCGCCAGGGCAATAATCAGGATGACGCTCTTTCGCAGGTAGCGCTTTCTTCGCTCCAACAGGTCTAGGGCCTGCTCGTTCTTCAAAGCGGCGATTCGCGCTAATTCGCGCGAGGGTTCCACGCTGGCGTCGATGTAGACATCGCGCACGTGCAAGGCCAGCGCGGCGTCGAGGCGTGGCAGATGCTCATCCAAGAAGCGAGATTGCGCCTCATGCGCGGCATCCACATCGCCATTGGATGCAGCTGCATGGTTGATGGCTTGCCAATGACCGCGGGCCAACTCACGAACGATTTCGTCATCGTGCAGGTCGAGCGCGTCGAAACCATCGCCCCGATAGGAAACCGGCACGGGAGTTCCAGACGGGGGGGCAATGGGTGGCAGCAGGCCGCTCTTGCGTAACCCCTTCATTCGTTGTCGTCGGCTCCATCGCTGATAGCGCACCAGAAGATGGAAAAAAACCAGTGCTAGGGGAACTGGCCCAGCCATAAGGAACACTCCCGACAAAGCCGCGCCACGTATGGATAAGGTCGGGCCGCCCAGCCAGAGATAGAGCTTTGATAGTGCGCCGAGCAAAGCTGGTGAAACGAGGCAGGACAACAGGTTGCAGTACGCGTAACCCAGCACTCGGTTGAGTTGGCGCCGCCAATGGATGGGATGATCCAGGTTCGGCCCCGAACTCGGATAGCGAAAAGCCACGAGGGCGATGAGTCCGGAGAACAGATAAATGGCGATAACGGCTTTCGCAAAGAGACCCATATTTCCCCGGATGGAGATGCCGTCGGTTTTGTAGCGCGCGCGGCAATCAGTTGGACAATGCCAAACTATAGCCGCGGCACTGTATAGCTACGCCAGAGTGTATTCGGTGTAGGCGAAGCGTCCGTCGCGCAGCACGGTGTCGCCGCGTTCCAATGCGATGGGCGCGGCAAACATCGGCCCGGCGGACACGCAGGTGTGGAATTCGCCGTGCTCACCGCAGGGGTCGACGTCCGGCGGCAGCTCGGCCAGCAACGCGGCATCGAAGGCGCGGCCTGCGAATGTGGCATCGAGCTGGGTGGTATCCGCGCAGCACAGGTGCGCGCGCAGGCCGCCTTCGATCATCTCCCGCGCCAGCCGTGCGGTGTCGCTGCCAAACAGCGGGAACAGCGGCGTCCAGCCCAGCCGTGCGCACAGCGCCTCGCGCCAGTCGCGGATGTCTGCGAGCAACAGGTCGCCGTAGGCGATATCGGCAAGGCCCGGCCAGCGCGCCTGCGCCCGCGCCAGTGCATCGGTGAAGCTGGCGACGTAGCTCGCGTTGTCGGCGGCCTGCGGGATCCAGGCCTCGATCAGCGGCAGCCCGGCGGCGAGGGCCTGCGCATGCAGCACGTCGCGACGGATGCCCTGCATCGACACGCGCTCGAAACCTTCGGTCAGCGTGGTGAGCAGGCCGACCACCTCGACGTCGCCGCGCGCCCGCAGCGCGTGCAAGGCCCACGCGGCGTCCTTGCCGCCGCTCCATGACAGCAGCACGGGGATCATGCGGTCGGGAACCTCAGGCCGCGGTGACGTCGCGCAGTTGCCAGTGGGTGCCGGCCAGCAGCCCCATGCGCTGGCGCAGCAGCGCCGAAGACAGGCGGGTATCGACGATCAGGTCGATGTGCAGGTCGTCCTGCTGGCCGGTGACGCGGGCGGCCGGGTCGGTGGCGGACAGCGCCGGATCGACGTCGTCGGGTTCCTCCTGCCTGGCCTGCCAGCGCAGGAACAGGGCGTCATCGCGCAGTGCGTCCTGCAGTTCCTCGGCAAACCCTTCCGCGCCGCGCGAGCGGAAACTCAGTTCAGGGTCGTTGCCTCGTGCCTCGTCCGGATTGGGCAGGCGGATGTAGTAGCGAGTGGTCATGGGCGATCCCGGAAAGACGAGTCCAGATGTTGGCGGCGCGGTCGTCGATGCACCGTCACGGTTCAGCCGAAGCGATGTGGTTCGGAAGCGAACGCCACCACCAGCGCGCCGCGGCCGACGTTGACGAGGCCGGACAGCCCCATGAAGCTCTCGAACACCTCGACGCCGCGGTCCTTGCAGACGTCGCGCAGGTGCTGGTAACCCGGCAGTGCGCGCATCTCGTCCAGCGCGCCGCCGTAGCAGAGATTCACGGTGGGGGTCAGCAGGCCGGAGGCCACGCGTTCGGCGGTGAAATCGAACAGCTTGCGGCTGGCCGCGTCGAAGCCCTTCACCTTGGCCACCGGGCCGGTTTCGCCCTGGTTGCAGTGCAGGATCGGCTTGATGTCCAGCGCCGTGCCCAGCGCCGCGCTGAGGAAGCTGACGCTCTTGTCGCCGCGCTTCTTGATGCGGTTGCGCAGGTAGTTGAGGTCCGGCGGCACCATGTAGGCGTGGGTCTTGCTGGCGACGGCCTCCAGGTGCGCGCGGATCCGCGGCGGCGACTCGCCGGCGGCGCGCATGCGCACCGCTTCGATCACCGGCACGCCGACCCCGGCGAACACGCTCTGGCTGTCGATCACCCGCAGCGAGAACGGGGTGTTGTTGCCGGAGGCGGCGCGCACCGACTTGTAGTCGTTGAGGATGGTGAAGCTGGCCTGCTGCGCGTTGTCGTGGATGCCGCTGCGGGTGCGGGTGGTGGTGATGCAGAACACGTAGTCGTAGTCGTGCACCAGCTGGTTCAGGAACAGATCGTGCACCTGCTGCACGGTGAACGGCGTGGTCTCCGCCTCGAACGCGCGCGCGGCGGTTTCGCCGCTGAGGAAGCTCATCGTCGCTTCCTCGTTGCGCACGTCGGCCAGCACCGCCTGCCCGATCTGCACGGTCACCGGCAGGATGGTGATGTTTTCGCGTTCGATGAGGTCGCTTGGCAGATCGCAGGCCGAATCCGCGATGATCCCGATGCGCATGTTGTCCTCCAGCCCCCCGTTCAGTTGCCAACGACCGTACCGCAAGTCGGACGCGCTTGCATGTGGCGGGGCGGCAACGGTGCGTCCCGGGGAGCATCGCCGTTCATTTACGCGCAGGCGTTCCCGCGCTGGATTGCAGGGGCGTACTTAGTGCCAGGCGCCGAGGATCAGCCCGTACAGGGTGAATTGCAGCGTGTGGTAGCCGCCGTCGATCAGCCACAGCTTGAAGCTGCGGCCAGCAAACGCGTAGTTGATGCCGAAGCCCATCGCGACGTAGGCCAGCCCGGCCACGAAGCCCGCGTGCAGGGCGACCGGCAAGGGCGGCTCCGGCCGCAGCAGGATGGCGAACGCCGCCGCCGCCACCAGCGCCGCGGCAAAGGCGGTGCCGAACACCTTCGCTGGATGTCCGCTCGGCGGTGCATCCGGGTCGATGCCGTTTTCGCGGCACCACGCCCGCCGGAACAGCGGGCCGTACCACAGCCCGCCCAGCAGGAATGCGGACAGGGCCGCCGCCAGCACGGCGAGCCAGTTGATGCCTTCGAACATCGCCATTGTCATCCTCCTTCAAGCACATCCGCGCCCGGGCGTACCCGGGCGCGGGGAATCAGCCGGCGTCAGCGTGCGTCGGCCGGGTAGGCGCGCGGCAGCTGGCCTTCCTGTGGCGTGCCGGCGGCGCGCAGGTAACGGTCGCGCAGCTCGGTCTGGCGGCTGCGCATCGGGATCGCCCGGCCGTCCAGCCACAGCTGCCGGGCGACGCTGGCCACGTCCAGCGGGTCGCCGCTCCACAGCACCAGGTCGGCGCGCTGGCCGACGGCGATGGTCGCGCCGATGTCCGCGCCCGCGCCCAGCGCCGCTGCCGGCACCGAGGTCAGGCCCGCCAGGCCGGCTTCCCACGGCAGCCCGTTGGCCACCGCGTTGCCGGCCAGCTGGCGCAGCTTGCGCGCGTTGTGCGAAGCGTCGCCGCCCTGGAAGAACGACACCTTGACCCCGGCCGCGTGCAGGCGCGCGGCGTTCTCGAGGCTGGCGCCGATCTCGTCGAAGTCGCCGGGCAGGTTGGCCAGCACGTCGACGAACACCGGCACGCCGGCTGCGGCGATCTGCGGTGCCACCTTCCAGCCTTCCGCCGCGCCCACCAGCGCCACCCGCACGCCGCGTTGCTTGGCCCAGCGCAGCAGCCGGACGATGTCGGCCGCGCGCTGCACCCGCGCCAGCACCGGTCCGCCGCCACCCAGGTATTTCGCCAGCGTGGAGCGGCCGGCGGGGGTGAGCAGGGCGAACTGCGAGTCGGCCGGGATGCGCCCGCGCGCCTCGTCGATCAGCTGGTCGAGCAGCATCCACTGCGCCGCGCGCGAGCTGCCGCTGAGGTTGGCACCGGCGCTGCCGAGGGTGACGAACAGCGCGCGCGGGCCCACCGCGTCCAGGCTGCCGTCCAGCCGCACCAGGCCACCCTGGCCGCCGATCAGCGAGCCGCCGGGGCGCGTGCCGGCCGCCAGCAGCGTCCAGCCGATGCCTTCCACCCGCGCCACCGGCACCAGCACCGAGTCCGGGTTGTAGGCCAGGGTGACGTCGAACTCCGGCCGCACCCGCATGTCGGCGGCGTTGGCGCCCAGCGCCAGGGTGGCGTCGACGGTGC
>JANJSW010000009.1 GCA_024711415.1 Thermomonas sp.
CAGCTGCGCCTCGACGCTGTGCAGGAACAGGGTGACTTCGTCCAGCAACCGTTCCGGCGAACGCGCGCCCTTGATGATGATGCTGCGGGAGAAGCGGCGCAGGCGCTGTTCCTGCTCGCGCCCGAGCGAACGCCCGGTGTACACGATCACCGGCGGCGCGGAGGCGCCGTGGCCGCGCGCGATCTGTTCCAGCAGCGCGTCGCCGCTGCCGTCGGTCAGTGCTAGGTCGGTCACCACGCAGTCGAACGGGTCGCCGGCCAGCGCCTGTCGCGCCTCGTCCACGCTGCCCACCGCCACGATGGTCAGGCCGTCGCGCGCCAGCAGCTCGCGCAGGCTGGCGCGCAGGTCGGCATCGTCCTCGACGATCAGCAGGCGCTGGCCGTCGCGACGTCCGCGCGATTCCAGCGCGCGCAGCGCGCCGCCCAGCATCTCGCGGGTGGCCGGCTTGCGCAGGTAGCCCACCGCACCCATTTCCAGCGCCAGCTGGGTGCGATCCAGCGCCGACACCACGTGCACCGGGATGTGGCGGGTGGCGGGATTGCGCTTGAGCCGTTCCAGCACGCCGAGGCCGGAGCCGTCGGGCAGGCCGATGTCCAGCAGGATGCCGCAGGGCGCCAGCTCGGCGGCCAGCGCGATCGCCTCCGCCGCGCTGGCGGCGACCACGCAGTCGAAGTCCAGTTCGTGGGCGATGTCCACCATCGCCGCGGCGAACGCCGGTTCGTCCTCCACCACCAGCACCATCCGGCCGGGCCGCGCGCGGCAGGCGCGGTCGTCCGGCACCAGCCCCATCGCCGGCAGCTCGCGCACGTCCGGGGCAGGGCGCGCGGGCGCGGCCGCGGGCGTGGCGGAAGGCACGGGAGGCTGCATGGGCTGACGCGGCGCCGACGGCTGCGCGGCGGCGCTCATGTCGGCCGGCACTTCCAGCGTGAAGGTGCTGCCTTGCCCAGGCGTGCTGTGGACGCTCAGGGTGCCGCCCATGCGCCGGGCCAGGTCGCGCGAGATCGACAGCCCCAGGCCGCTGCCGCCGAAGCGCCGGCTGGTGCTGCCGTCGGCCTGGCGGAAGGCTTCGAAGATCACCTCGTGCTGGTCGTTGGCGATGCCGATGCCGGTATCGCTGACCACGAACGCCAGCTTGTCGCCCGGCCGGCGTTCCAGCCGCAGCACGACCTCTCCCTGTTCGGTGAACTTGATCGCGTTGGCCAGCAGGTTCTTGAGGATCTGCTTGAGCCGCTTGGCATCGCCCACGCCGGGGGTGTCGAAGTCGCCCTCGATACGCAGTGCCAGGCCCTTCTCCGCGGCCAGCGGCTGGAAGGTGTCGCGCAGGCGGGTGGCCACCCACTGCAGGTCCAGCGGCTCGGCGGCCAGCTCCACGTGCCCGGCCTCGATCCGCGACAGGTCGAGGATGTCGTTGATCAGCACCAACAGGTCGGTGTTGGAGGCATGGATGGCGCTGGCGTAACGCACCTGTTCGTCGGTCAGCGTGCCCGGCTTGTTGTCGGCCAGCAGCCGGGCCAGGATCAGTGCGCTGTTGAGCGGCGTGCGCAGCTCGTGCGACATGTTGGCGAGGAATTCGGACTTGTAGCGGCTGGCCTCGGCCAGTGCCTGCGCATTGCGCTCCAGGTCGGCCTGCACCGCCAGCAGGCTGCGACGCTGCGATTCCAGTTCGCGGGTACGCTCTTCCAGGCGCAGGTTGGTCTGCTCCAGCTCCGCCTGCTGCGCCTCCAGGATCGCCTGCGACTGCTGCAGCGAATTGCTTTGTTCTTCCAGCTCCTCGTTGGCGACCTGCAGCTCTTCCTGCTGCGCCTGCAGCTCGGCGCTCTGGCGCTGGGTTTCCTCCAGCAGGTCCAGCAGCTGCTGGCGCACGTTGGCGGCACGCAGCGCCACCCCGATCGGTTCGCCGGCGGCGCGGATCAGCTTCAGTTCCAGCCGCGCCGAGATCGGCGGCTTGCCCATGCGCCCCATTTCGAACGCACCGATGACGTTGCCGTCCACGGTGACCGGCGCCAGCAGCAGTTCGCCCGGGGTGCTGGTGCCGAGGCTGGTGGCCAGCACCAGGTGCGAGGCCTGCACCGGCCCGATCCGCTGGGCGCGCCCGCTGCGCACGGTTTCCGCCACCGCGCCGTCGCCGTGGCGCAGGCTGCGCGGCTGGTTGGGCGGCATCGCCAGCCCGCCGACCAGAATCAATTCGCTGTCGTTGCTCTGGTACAGCGCGCCGACAGGCGCGCCCAGGCGCTCGCCAAGTACCGAAAGCGCACTGTGCGCCAGCGCCTCCGACGACTGGGTGCCGCGCAGCGCCACCATCAGCTCCGCCAGGCTTTCCTCCAGCCACAGCGCTTCGCTCACCTGCACGCGCGCCAACAGCGCATCGCGCACCACCCAGGCCAGGACCCAGCAGCAGCCCGCGCCGATGGCGCGGTTGAGGTTAGCCATGAACGGATCGATGCCGTCCGGCGACAGCCAGCTGCCCAATGCCAGCAGCACCGTGGCGATGGCCGCCACCAGCAGCGGCCCGCGGGGGCGCTCCTGGAAGAACGCCAGCGCCACCGCGACGAAATACAGGCACCACTCCGCATAGCCCAGCGGGGTGATGGCATCCAGCAGCAGGGTGACCACGAGGGTCAGGACGATGGCGATCCAGGCGGCGTGCTGGCGGATGTCTTGGGGGGGCATGCGCTAACCCGTTGGGGGACGCCCTAGCCTAACCCCTGGGCCGTGGAGGCCGCGTCAACCGCCGCGGTCGCTGCGCAGCGCGCGGACTTCGCGGCGGTCGCGGGCCGCATCGCGGGCCACCACCCAGGCGAACAGGGCGATCCCCGCCACCACGACCAGCGCGCCCAGCAGCGCCTGCCCGCGTGGCCAGGCCTCGCCCAGGAACAGCGCACCCAGCAGTGCGGCGAACAGCACCTCCGCCGCCTGCATCGCCTCCACCGCACCCAGCGCGGTGCCGTTCTCGCGGACCATGCCGGTGGCCTGGAAAAACAGGATGGTGGCGATCACGCCGGCACTGAGCGCCACCCCGAACGCCAGCCCCACCTGTGCCGCGGGCGGTGGCCCCGCCTGCGTCCACGCCCACAGTGAGAGTGCCAGCCACGCCGGCATGCTCGCCAGGGTCAGGCCGAACACGCGCTGGCTGGCGTTGAGTTCGATGCGCCGCTTCTCGAGGTGCAGCAGCAAGCCACGGTTGCCCAGCGGATAGGCGAAGGCGCTGGCGGCCACGCAGGCCAGCGCCACCCACGCCTGCGCATCCAGCGCCCCGCGCGCATGCCCGAGCTGCATCAGCAGCACCCCGGCCACGATCAGCGCAGCCACCGCGAAGCCGGCGCGCGGGATGCGCGCGCGCGCATCGTCGTAGAGCAGCGGCGCGCACAGCATCCCGGCCAGGGCGGTCACCTGGAAGGTGCCCGCGACCAGCCACGACGGCCCGCTGGCGGCGGCGTAGCAGAGCAAGGCGTAGAACAGGAAGAAGCCGACCCCGCTCCACAGCAGCCACGCGCTGGGCGCGGCGCGGAGCGCCCGCCACACCGGCGCCACCCCGCCCTGCCGGGGCATCAGCGGCAGCAGCAGCGGCAGCACGAACAGGTAGCGCAGCGCCGCGGTCCACGCCCAGTGCCCGCCCTCCAGCGCCGCGGCGCGGTTGAGCACATAGGTCGCGGTGAAGAACAGCGCCGAGAGCAGCGACAGCCCGACCGCCAGCAGGACGCGCCGCGACGGGCTCATCCGCGGCGCCGGATCGGGATGCGCGAGACCGGCACCGCCACCAGGTCCGCGCCGCCTTCGCGGATCGGCGCGCCCGGCTCCGGCGCCCAGGCCATCGCGCTGATGATTTCCCAGGTCGCCGGCAGGCCGGCATCGAGGCGATGCGCTTCATATGCGGCGGCGGCGGCGGCAAAACGCCCGCGCCCGGTCAGGGTGGCGCGGCGGCCGGCCAGCGCGTTGGTCGCGCCCAGCGCGCGCAGCTCGTGCATCAGCGCCGGCATGTCCGGATAGACGGTGATCTCCTCGTCGCGGTCCACCACCGGCTGGAAGAAGCCGGCGTTGACGAGGGCATCGCCGATGCCCGCGGTATCCACGAACGGACTGACGTGCGGGGCGGCGTCCGCCTGCGCGAACGCGGCGCGCAGTTCCCACAGGGTTTCCGGACCGAAGGTGGAGAACAACAGCAGGCCCTGCGGTTTCAGCACCCGGCGGAAGCCGTTGAGCACGCCGTCGAGGTCTTCCACCCACTGCAGGCACAGGTTGGAGAACAGCACGTCCACGCTGCCGTCAGCCAGCGGCAGCCGGCGCGCATCGGCGCAGGCCTGCACCGGCGCGCGCGCGAACGGGTTGGGCAGCCAGCGCGAGGACGGCTTCGACGCGGCGCGTGCCTGCCGCAGCATCGGCAGGGCCAGGTCCAGCGACAGGATCTCCGCCTTCGGCCAGCGCTGCTGCAGCAGTGCGCTGGCGTGGCCGGTGCCGCAGCCCAGGTCGAGCACGCGCTGCGGCGGCTTGCGTGCCAGCGCGGGATCGTCGAGGTAGTCCAGGGACTCGATCAACCGCGCCTCGGCCAACCGCTGCAGCTGCGCCACTGCGTCGTAGCTGGCCGCCGACCGCGAGAATGCGCGCCGCACCTGCCGGGCGTCGAACAGTGCGCTCATGCGCCTGCCTCCGCGAGGAAGCCCAACATCGCATCGGCCACTGCATCGGCGTGGGTCAGGAACGGCGCGTGACCGGCATGCTCGATCTGGAGGTAGCGCGCATCCGGTGCCAGCGCGGCAGCGGCCTGCATGGCCGCCGGATTGACCAGCCGGTCGCGGCGCCCGCTGATCCACAGGCTGGGCACGGCCAGCGCCGGCAGGACATCGCGCAGGTCGCCGTGCTCCAGCACCTGCAGCCCTTCCGCCAGCACCCGCGGCGACGGTTCGCCGTGCGCCAGCACCGCGTCGCGCAGCATCCGCAGCTCCTCGCGCATGTGGTCGGAGCCGAAGGCCTCCAGCGCGATGAAGCGGTCGATGGTGGCCTGCCAGTCCAGCCGTAGGCCATCGGCGAAGCCGTGGAATACCTCGCCCGGCATGCCCTGCGGCCAGTCCGCGGCCACCACGAATTTCGGTGTGGCGCAGACCATCGCCAGCGCCGGCACGCGCGACGGCTGCAGCGACGCCGCGCGCAGCGCGACCAGCCCGCCCAGCGACCAGCCGCACCACGGCGCCACCGGCAGCGTCTCCAGCAGCGCCTGCGCGCAGGCATCGAGCGCCAGCGGCACCCCGCTGTCACGGCTGTGGCCGTGGCCGGGCAGGTCCACCACGTGCAGGGTGCGGTGCGCCCGCAGCGCCTCTACCAGCGGCGCGAAGATGCCGCCGTGCATGGCCCAGCCATGCAGCAGCACCAGCGGCGGGCCGCTGCCCGCGATTTCCACATGCAGCTTGTTCATTGATCTCGCGCCAACAGCGCGCGGCGGGTTCCGGAACCGCGCATTATCGCGCGAAGCCAACGCCGGCCGCCGTATCGTGTGCGGATCGACCCGCCACCGGAGCCGCCATGAACGCCCATTGCCAACCGTCCCTCGCCGATCCCGGGCTGTGGCGCGAGCAGGCGCTCATCGACGGGCGCTGGCGCGACGCCGATGCCGGCGGCCGCTGCGAGGTGCGCAATCCCGCCAGTGGCGCGCTGCTGGGCACGGTGCCGGACATGGCCGCGGCGGAAACCCGCCGCGCCATCGATGCCGCCCACGCCGCTTTTCCCGCGTGGGCGAAAAAGACCGCGAAGGAACGCGCGCAGATCCTGCGCCGGATGCACGACCTGATGATGCAGCACCAGCACGACCTGGCCGCGCTGATGACCGCCGAACAGGGCAAGCCGCTGGCGGAAGCGCTGGGCGAGGTGGCCTATTCGGCCAGCTATTTCGAATGGTTCGGCGAACAGGCCAAGCGCATGGATGGCGACACCATCCCGGGCCATGCCGCCGACAAGCGCATCCTCACCCTGCGCCAGCCGGTGGGCGTGGTCGCCGCGATCACGCCGTGGAATTTCCCCTCTGCAATGCTGGGCCGCAAGCTGGGGCCGGCGCTGGCGGCGGGCTGCACGGTGGTCTGCAAACCGGCGCTGCAGACGCCGTTCTCGGCGCTGGCGCTGGGCGTCATCGGCGAACGCGCCGGGCTGCCGCCGGGCGTGATGAACATCGTGACCGGCGCCGACGCGCCCGCCATCGGCGCCGAGATGACCGCCAACCCGAAGGTCCGCAAGCTCGGCTTCACCGGTTCCACCGCGGTGGGCAAGCAGCTGATGGCGGAGTGCGCCACCGACCTCAAGCGGCTGTCGCTGGAACTGGGCGGCAATGCCCCCTTCATCGTGTTCGACGATGCCGACCTGGATGCCGCGGTGGCCGGCGCCATCGCCAGCAAGTTCCGCAACACCGGGCAGACCTGCGTCTGCGCCAACCGGCTGTTCGTGCAGGCGGGCGTCTACGAGGCGTTCGCGGAAAAACTCGTCGCGGCGGTGCGTGCGCTGCGGGTGGGCGACGGCCTGCGGGGTGAAACCGACCAGGGTCCGCTGATCGACGCCAGGGCGCTGGCCAAGGTCGAAGCCCACATCGCCGATGCGCTGGCGAAGGGCGCGCGCCTCGCCATCGGCGGCCATCGCCACCCGCTGGGCGGCACTTTCTTCGAACCCACCGTACTGCTGGATGCGGGCGACGACATGCTGCTGGCACGCGAGGAAACCTTCGGCCCGGTGGCGCCGCTGCTGCGCTTCGACGGCGAGGACGAGGTGCTGCGCCGGGCCAACGCCACCGAATTCGGACTGGCCGCGTACTTCTACACCCGCGACCTCGCCCGCAGCTGGCGGGTGTCGGAGGCGCTGCAGGTCGGCATGGTGGGCATCAACACCGGGCTGATCTCCACCGAGGTGGCGCCGTTCGGCGGGGTGAAGCAGTCCGGCGTCGACCGCGAAGGATCGAAGTACGGCCTCGACGACTACACCGAGCTGAAGTACGTCTGCATCGGCGGCGTGTAGCGCGCAGCGTCGCCGAGGCGATCGCGCCGCACCGCTGCCTCAGGTGGCGACAGCGGCGAACACGCCGGCCCGCGCGTAATCGCGCGCGCGCGCCAATGCATCCAGCAGCTTGTCGACGTCGCCTTCGGTATGCGCGGCCGACAGGGTGATGCGCAGGCGCGCACTGCCCTCCGGCACGGTGGGCGGACGGATCGCCGCCACCCAGAACCCCTGCCGTTCCAGCGCCGCGGCCATCGCCAGCGCGTCCGCATCGACGCCGCACAGCAGCGGCTGGATCGGCGTATCGGAAGGCAGCAGTTCCAGTTCGTGGCGGCGGGCGCCGGCGCGGAAGCGCTGCACCAGCGCGGCCAGCTTCTCGCGCCGCCAGTGTTCGCGGCGCGCCAGCTTGACCGCCGCCAGCGAGGCGGCGGCCTGCGCCGGCGGCAGCGCGGTGGTGTAGATGTAGGGACGCGCGGTTTCGGCCAGGTGGCGGACCAGGTCGGCCTCGCCGGCGACCACCGCGCCATAGCTGCCCAGCGCCTTGCCGAGGGTGGCCAGGCGCAGCGGCACCGCGGCGCTGTCCAGACCGGCATCATCGATGCTGCCGCGGCCTTCCTCGCCCAGCACGCCAACGCCGTGGGCGTCGTCCACGTACAGGGTGGCGCGCTGCACCCGCGCCACCAGCGCCAGCTGCTTCAATGGCGCGATGTCGCCATCCATGCTGAACACGCCGTCGGTGGCCAGCAGCGCGGCGCCATCCGGCCAGCCGCGCAGCTGCCGCAGGGCGGCTTCGGGGTCGGCATGCGGGTAGCGGCGCAGGGCGCAACCGGCCAGCTGGGCGCCGTCGATCAGGCTGGCGTGGTTGAGCCGGTCCTGCACGCAGACATCGCCCTTGCCCAGCAGCGCCTGCAGCACCGCCAGGTTGGCCAGGTAGCCGCTGCCGAACAGCAGCGCAGAGGGCACGCCCAGCCACTCGGCGACTTCGCGCTCCAGCGCTTCGTGGGCGGCATGGTGGCCGCAGACCAGGTGCGAGGCGACGCCGCCGGCGCCCTCACGCGAGGCCATGTCCTGCAAGGCCCCCGCCACCGCGAACTGCTGCGACAGCCCCAGGTAGTCGTTGCCGCAGAAATTCAGCAGCCAGCGCGGCACGCCGTCGGCACCCATCACCTCGCAGCGTGCGCCGTCGCGGTGCAGCACGCTGCGGCGGACGCGGATGCGCTGCTCGGCGGCGCGTCGTTCGCGCTGCGCGGCGATGCGGGCGGACAGCGACTCGCGCGCCATCTCAGGCCGCTTCGGTGATGCCGGCGTGCACCGTGGCGGTGCAGGCGTCGATGCTGTCGTCGCGCACGGCGTCGACCTGCATCGGCCGCAGGCCGAGGCGTTCGAACAGCGCTTTGTCGCGGCCGGTATCCGGGTTGCCGGTGGTCAACAGCTTCTCCCCGTGGAAGATCGAATTCGCCCCTGCGGCAAAGCATAGCGCCTGCAGCTCGTCGGACATCGTCTCACGGCCCGCGGACAGCCGGACCATCGATTTCGGCATCAGGATCCGGGCCACTGCGACGGTGCGCACGAATTCGAACGGATCCAGCTCGACGGTGCCGTGCAGCGGCGTGCCTTCCACCTGCACCAACCGGTTGATCGGCACCGAATCCGGGTGCGCCGGCAGGTTGGCCAGCGTCATCAGCAACCCGGCGCGCTGGCGGCGCGACTCGCCCATGCCGACGATGCCGCCGCAGCAGGTCTTCATGCCGGCATCGCGCACCTGCGCGAGGGTGTCGAAGCGGTCCTGCATCTGGCGGGTGTGGATCACGTCGCCGTAGAACTCGGGGTCGGTGTCGATGTTGTGGTTGTAGTAGTCGAGCCCGGCGTCCTTCAGCGCCCGCGCCTGCCCGCCGCTGAGCATGCCGAGCGTGGCGCAGGTCTCCAGCCCCAGCGCCTTCACCTCGCGAATCATCTCGGCGACCTTGGGGATGTCGCGGTCCTTCGGCGAACGCCAGGCCGCACCCATGCAGAAGCGCGAGGCGCCGGCGGCCTTGGCCTGGCGCGCCTTCTCCACCACCTCGGCCGGGTCCATCAGCTTGGTCGCGTCCACGCCGGTGTGGTAACGCGCCGCCTGCGGGCAGTAGCCGCAGTCCTCCGGGCAGCCGCCGGTCTTCACCGACAGCAGGGTGGACACCTGCACCTCGCTCGGGTCGAAGTGCTGGCGGTGGGCGCAGGCGGCGCGATGGAGCAGCTCGGTGAAGGGCAGCGCGAACAGCGCTTCCACCTCGCTGCGGCTCCAGTCATGGCGGACGGGGAAAGCGACGACCTCGGGCATGGGGGTTTTCCGACTGACGCGGTGGGCGAAGGCGGGCAGTCTGGAACGCATGCCGACTACCGTCAACCAAACAGGATCGAGCAAAGTTGACAGGCTGCGCGCGCCGCTGTGCTGGCTGTTCCCGCCGCGCTGCCTGGTCTGCGGCGATCCCGGCCTGCCGGGCCGCGACCTCTGTGGCGCCTGCCACGCCGCGCTGCCGCGCCAGCGCCACGCCTGCCCGCGCTGCGCCCTGCCGATGCCCGAACCCGCCACCTGCCCGGCCTGCATTGCGCAGCCGCCGCCGCTGGACGCAGTGCATGCCGCCTTCGACTACGCATTCCCGC